>DITJ01000028.1:18379-53788 GCA_002422795.1 Alphaproteobacteria bacterium UBA6187
AGGGAGAGGGTTAGGGTGAGGGGGTCTAAAGTATAAATTAAAATAATTGAAATTATTAATATGCCCCATTTCCTAGATATAGACCAGCTATCCCCTGAATCCTTACGCGGCATCATCGACCTTGCGAAAGAATTAAAAGCGCAGCTAAAAAACGCTGATTCTTACCGCCCGTTACCTGGCAAGCAACTTGCTATGATTTTTGAAAAGCCATCAACCCGCACCCGCGCATCCTTTGAAGTTGGCATTAACCAGCTAGGCGGCAATGCTATCGTGCTAAATTCCGAAAATAGCCAGTTGGGACGTGGTGAAAGCGCATCCGATACTGCAAAAGTTTTATCGCGCTATGTGAATTTAATAATGATACGCTGCTTCGCCCACGAAACATTACTGGAACTGGCTAAATATTCAGATGTTCCGGTTATAAACGGCCTGACCGACTACAGCCACCCATGCCAGATAATGGCGGATATACTTACATTTGAAGAGCATCGTGGCGATATAAAAGGCAAAAAAATTGCCTGGATTGGCGATGGCAATAACATGACTAACTCATGGATACATGCTGCTGCAAAATTTGGTTTTGAACTTAGCATTGCAACGCCGATAGAATATAAGCCGGAGCAATCCATTATCGATTGGGCAAATGCCAATGGCGGCAAAGTAACCTGGAGCGATAACCCGAAAGATGCAGCAAAAAATGCTGATGCAATAAACACCGATACCTGGGTTTCAATGGGTTGCAAAGATGCTGAAGAACGCATGGCGCTGCTGAAGGATTTTCAGGTAAACCGCGAGTTAATGGCGCTTAGCGCCAAAGATTCCATTTTTATGCACTGCCTGCCAGCGCATAGGGAAGAAGAAGTAACTTCGGAAGTTATAGATGGCAAACAATCTGTAATATTCGACGAAGCTGAAAATCGCCTTCATGCCCAAAAAGCAATTATGATATGGTGTTTGCAAGATCGTTGATAGTTTGTAGTTTATCGGTTATTGTGTATAATGAAGTGATAAACAAAAACGATTAAACTATAAACGATTTATGTCCAGCGAAAGACAGGAAATAGCTGATAAAATACGGGATGGCTCTTATTATACAGATGCCCGGAACTGGTATTCTATAAAATACCTTTATCCTATATCCGAGCGCTCCATGATGTTCCTGTTTACTATTGTGGCACTTTTTGCATTAATACCTATCGCGCTACTTTTCCATAATATTGCGCAGACCAACAATCAGGTTCCCTTCCCAATCAATGTGCCCGATTCTACTTATCACGTATCCGTTATAAGGCCGCTTGCTAAAAAAAGTGAAACTGCCCAGGAGGCTGTTGCTAAATATTTAATATCTGATTATGTTAAATCAAGGGAAGAATATATTCACCAGAATGTAACCGCAGATAATTTAAAGAAATTATTAAAGAAAATCAAATCCTCTTCTGCGAAACCTATTCTAAATGAATATGTTAGCTATATGAATGAAAATAATCCATATAGCCCATTAATAAGATATAAAGACCATACTAACCGCTTTATTAAAATAAAATCACTTTCTTTCTTGGATCACGACCAAACATCTGGTAAAGCAAAAGTAATATTTGAAGCTACTGAAGAATCAATTGGTACTATAAAGAAAAGCACGTGGGAAGTGGCAATAAATTTCAGGCTGCCTGATGTTGCAACAATTGCGCGTACCGGGGCTCCATTGCGGTTTATCGTTGGTTATTATAGGGCGAAGTTGCTGGATACTGCGCCGCTCAATAACTCCACTAAAAATGATACTAAACGTAATGAAGTAATCAGTGAAGGGGAGACTACGGATACAGGCAGCCTGGAGGGAATACCGGCTACTCCTGAGGATAAGGCTCCTGAACAAAAGCAGGATACTGCCGGACAAGAAGAGGATACTAAAAAAGATGAAGATGAGTCTGTACCAAATATTAACAATGCAGTCGAAAATCCTGTAGATGAGCCGGTTACTACAGATACACCAAATAAGGAAAATTAGGGTCAATAAACATGAAGTTTTCTGCTTTTCTTATTTTCACAATTCTAATGGCACTATTTTTGCCGCATGAATCACACGCCATCCAAAAATCACGCCCTCTGCCTGGTGATCACCGTTTAAGGGTTATAACTTATAATCCTAATGTTATGCACCACTATGTTGGTTTTTATGATTACCAAGCCAGCATCCTGCTTGAACAAGATGAAAAGGTGCAAACCCTATCAATGGGCGGCGACCCAAGCACATGGCAGATAGTTCCATCTGGAAACAGGATATTTATCAAGCCTATAGCTGATAACCCTGATGACGCAAAAACCAATATGCTCCTTATTACCAATAAAAGGATTTATCATTTTATACTAGAAGCTGCGGAAGTTGGGCTTGAAGGTATAAACGACCCAAACCTAGTTTTTGAAACAAGGTTTGTTTACCCTGATGCGGTTGGTACAGATATAGTAAAAACATATAGTAGCAAATTAAGTGATGTGCCTGATTTGAGCGAGCCGGAAAAATATAATTTTAATTACACTATTTCAGGCAGTGAAGAAATTGCTCCAATCCGGGTATTTGACGATGCTGAATTTACATATTTCCAATTCAACAAAACGAATGCTGAAATACCGGCATTTTTCCTAGTGGATTCTGAAGGCAACGAAGCACTTATAAATTACCGGGCTGTGCAGGATTACATAATTGTAGAACGTGTAACAAGCCAGTATACGCTTCGTCATGGCAATGATGCTGTGTGTGTATTTAATGAGGCAAAACCGCTGAAAATTCTGAAAAAGAAATAAAGTATACTCATATCAGCATCCAGGAACTGGCATATCCCATATTACCTATTGTGTTTTTATAATCTTATCTTTAATTATGTATTCAATTTATGCTGAAGATCAGTATAGTGCTTTTTCTTTCATTTCTGTTAGAAACTCGAAGAGAGTGGAATTTTTGCACGTATCCATTGATAATAATGATGCAGAAAATAAAAATACTATACATGTTTAACTATGCAGCAAGAAACCTTATTACAACCAGATAAAACCATTGTTCTGGTAGGACTTATGGGTTGTGGTAAATCTACCATCGGCAAACGTCTTGCAAAGAAAATAGGTTTACCGTTTATTGACCTTGATACTCGAATTGAAGAAATTACCAACCTGCCTGTAAAAGAAATTTTTGCCCGGCATGGGGAAGCATATTTCCGCGCATTAGAAACTGAAACTATCAAGCAGCTATTAGACGGCACACAAGCGGTAATAGCCACTGGCGGAGGTGCTTTTATTAACGATGAAATTCGCTCCCTTATCAAGGCAAAAAGCATTTCCGTCTGGATAAATGCTGACCTTCAAACATTAGTGGAGCGCGTTTCCAGAAGGAATACCCGCCCATTGCTGGAAAATGGCAATAAGGCGGAAATATTGAAAGACCTTATGGAAAAACGCTATCCAATATACCAGCAGGCTGATATAACGGTTCTCACCAGCCAGGGCACGCATGAAGTTGTGCTAAGGAGTATTATGGAGGCAATAGCACGTTTATGAAAACTTTACAGGTAGATTTAGGCAACCGCAGTTACAACATAGAAATAGGCAATGGGATTATTGCAAATAGCGGAGCTATGCTTGCAAAAATATTACCTTCAAAAAAGGTGTTTATTGTAACTGATGATAATGTTGCGCCATTATATCTTTATACGCTTGAACAATCCCTCGACAATGCCGGGATATCGCATGATTCTTGCACCCTGCCACATGGGGAGCAGACAAAAAGCTTTTCCAGCCTGGAAAATCTGCTGGATATAATATTTGCACAAAAGCCCGATAGGAAAACCACCCTTATTGCCATTGGCGGCGGGGTTATTGGCGATTTAACAGGCTTTGCAGCAAGCATAATTTTGCGCGGTATAAATTTTGTACAAATACCAACAACCCTGCTTGCGCAAGTTGATAGCTCTGTTGGCGGAAAAACCGGGATTAATAATGCATTTGGCAAGAATCTTGTCGGGGCCTTTTACCAGCCGCTTTTAGTGCTGGCTGATACAAATACTATCAAAACCCTGCCACAGCGCGAATTCCTTGCAGGCTACGCAGAAGTGGTTAAATATGGAATCATCAATAACCAGGAATTCTTTAAGTATCTGTGTGATAATCTGGCTGCAATACAAAGCCACGATAATGCCACTTTGCAGTATCTGATAAAAACCAGTTGTGAGGCAAAGGCAAAAATTGTTGCTGAAGATGAACGGGAAGGATCATCACGCGCCTTGCTTAATTTCGGTCACACATTTGCACATGCGCTGGAAAAAAGCACCGGCTACAGCGATAAATTACTGCATGGGGAAGCTGTTGCCATAGGCATGGTGTTTGCTATGAAGCTTTCTTATAAAATGGGCTTATGCAGCATTGATGCCGTGACTGGGCTTGAGGAGCACCTGAAGGAAGCCGGGCTTAAAACTTCTCCCCTTGAAATCCGCCAGGATTGGGATTCTAAAGAGCTTGTAGATGCAATGCGTCAGGATAAAAAAGCGTTCGATGGCAAAATGACCTTTATACTCGCCCGCTCCATAGGGGATAGTTTTATAGAAAATAATGTTCCCGAAGATAAAGTAATAGAAACTTTGGAAGATGTTTTAAGCGGGGTATAGCCCTTACCACCCTACATTTTTTTAAGGACTTGTATTAATGATAATCATACCATTATTCAGCGTCAGTGGAATAGAAATTATAGGGAATACAGGATATTAGGCTGGATCGCCCTATAACTTCACTGCGTAAAATTCGGGTGATTACTAAAGAATCTTTATTTATTACCGTATCTTATCCAGCTTTCTTTGCAAAGTCCTTCTATGCATACCAAGTTCGCGGGCGGTGGCGGATATGTTGCTGTTATTGCGTTTTAGCACCATTAGTATATGTTCACGTTCTGCAGCGCGCCTGGTTAGGGAATCTTCGTCTACAGGAATATTGGGGTTACCTTCATCCTTATCAAATGCTGCGATGATTTCATCGGTAGATACTGGCTTGCTTAAATAATGTATAGCACCAAGCTTAATGGCTTCGATTGCCGTGCTAATCCCCGCATAGCCTGTAAGGATAACTATTTTTGTTTTTGAATCTATTTCCAGTAATTTGGGGATTAATTCAAGGCCTGAGCCTCCAGGCATTTTAAGGTCTGCCAGAACCCATTCGGGGTTAAATTCTTCTGCGATACTCACAGCATCTGCAACATTATGGGCGGTGCGTATTTCATGGCCGCGCTTGCCAAGTGATGCTGCAAGGGCTTCACAAAAAGCTTTATCATCTTCAACTATCAGCAAACTGGTCATATAGTAAGCCTCGCAAGCGGCAGGTGAATTTTTACGGTAGTGCCAGTGCCGGATTCATACCAAGTTTCATTCAAAGAACGAGTAGGAGTGCGAGGCGAGGAGGGCGTAAGCGTAGGCTTTCTACGTGCGTACCGACAAGACCGAAGCAGGACACCCTCGTTCAAAGAATGAAACTTGGTATTACTTTGTATATCAAGCGTCCCGCCTAGTCGCGTAATAACACTTTTTGCAAGAAATAATCCCATGCCAAGCCCATCGGCTTTGCTGGAAACTCCAGGCTCGCCAAAATTTTCTTTAACTTCTAATGGAATGCCCTGGCCTTTATCGGAAATTATTATGGTGAGTAGCTTGGCTGTCCATGAGGCTTTAAAACATACATAACCGGGTGAAGCATCAGCGGCATTATCCAGTATATTTATTATTGCGTGTGATAGCCCGGTTTCTGCAACAATTTTCGGTATAAATTTATTATCAGGAAATTCTTCGGAAAAATTTATCTCCTGATTTTCATGCTTCCATGAAGATATTACTTCTTGCAAAAATAAATCAAGCTGCATTGGCCTGCCGCTTTCCGCGCGTATAACACCGCCAGCGGCGGTAATGTTTGATATAATTTGCTTACAGCGCGATAATTGCTCCTTGAAGATTGCAGCTTTGCGTTTTAGTTCTTCATCGCTAGCTTTCTCCCCATAATCTTCGAGCAGCAGGGCAAGGGTTGCAAGCGGCGTGCCAAGCTCATGGGCGCTATTTGCGGCAAGGGTTCCTATAGCCGCCATTTTTTCTGCCTCGAAAAGAATCGAATCCTGGCGTTTTATGGTGGCATTCATTCGCACTATAAACCAGGATATAATCACGGCCAGTAATATAAAATTAATCCACATACCTTGAACATGCAGGTTAAAGAAATCACCCATATGGTGATGCAGAAAATATGGCACTTCCACATTCCAGAACATTAGGCTGGTATAGCAGCCAATCGCAAGGCCAGCGATTATCCATGTATAGAGCGCAGATAAAGTGATAGCGGCAATAATTACCTGTAAAATAAATAACGAGGCAAACGGATTGGTAGCCCCGCCAGTAAAATAAAGCAGCCCGAATAATATGGCAATATCCAGCAATAGCTGGCAGAAAAATTCAGTTTCGCGGATATGCGGCGCCTGTTTTATCCGCGCCCAGGTTGCAATATTAACAAATGCGAGTAGGCCTATCATCAGCCATAATGGTTGCTGGGCTAAAGGAATATCGAGTATTATTGTAACTACAGTAATAGCAATTGCCTGCCCAATAATTGCAATATTACGGAGCCACCAGAGAAGCTTTAGGTTCTTTAAGCATGATATTTTATCCATAGCTCTTACATACTATATAAATTTCCTTTTGTCCCTGCGGCATTATGTCACATTCACAAATATATAATATGTGGGTATATACGTCATCGCGATGAATCGAGCGCAGCGAGCATGAAGACGCGATCCAGTGTGAACAACAAAGGAAGATGGATTGCTTCCTCGGACTCACAAAGAGTTCGGCTCATCGCAATAACAATTGCAATGTCATCGAGATGAGCCGAAGCAATTTACTGTTAAAAACAAAGGAAACAACATGCATAAAAATCTACTAATGCTACTCACAACCGCATTAACGTTCACTTCCACCTTAAGCATGGCAGAAGAAAAAAATATTATAAAACTTCCCTTAGTTGAAGTGATAGCAACACAAAATTCACTTACCTCTGGCGGAGTGGAGCAGGCGCAGGAAAAAATTAAATCCATCCCTGGTGGTGCGGCGGTAGTAGACGCATCCGAATTTGAAAATACCCGTGCGACTACCATAAAAGATATGCTCGATTATGTTCCAGGCGTATTCGCCCAGCCGCGTTTTGCTGAAGAAATGCGGCTTTCTATCCGTGGTTCTGGATTATCGCGCACATTCCATTTGCGCGGCATAAAATTGCTGCAAGATGGCATCCCTATTAACCTTGCCGATGGCTCAGGTGATTTCCAGGATATAGACCCCACCGCGTTTCGTTATGTGGAAGTTTATAAAGGCGCAAATGCACTAAAATATGGCGCATCATCACTTGGCGGCGCGATTAATTTTGTAACCCCTACAGGCTATGATGCACATAAGCTAAGCGGCAGGATTGATGGTGGAAGTTTCGGCACAATCCGTGAACAGTTAAGCTCCGGCCAAGTGGTGGGCAATAGCGATTATTATATATCTGCAAGTAACCTGCATTCTGATGGCTATCGTGATTTCAGTGACCAGAACAACACCCGCCTTTCTTCAAATATTGGGCATAAATTCAGTGATAACCTTGAAACCCGCTTTTATTTCACCTATGCAGATATTAACCAGGAATTGCCTGGCAGCCTTACTAAATCACAGTTGGAAACCAACCCGAAGCAGGCAAATGCAACTAACTATAGGATGAACCAACAACGTGATTTTAATGTATATCGCATCGCCAATAAAACTTCGTGGTATGGCGATGGGATTGAGGTAAATGGCGGTGTGTATACCCTACAGAAAGATTTATACCACCCGATATTCCAGCTTATAGACCAGCAAAATAGTGATTACGGTATATTTGCCGATACGCTGCTTTCTAATTCATTAGCGGGCAAACGTAATGAACTGACCATTGGCACAAATTTAAGTATGGGGCAAACCGATGCCAAGCAATATGTAAATAATGCTGGCGATTATGGCGCACTTACTAACGAATCAGACCAGAATTCAAAAAATGCCGATATATATTTAGAAAATAGTTTTTATGCGCGTGATAATCTTGCGCTGATTGCAGGCTCGCAATTTACCTATGCCAACCGGGATTATACGGATAAATTTTTATCTGATGGGGATAGGAGCGGCGAGAAAAACTACTACGGCATAAGCCCCAAAATTGGCGCTATATATTCAATCATGCCAGATGTGCAATTATTTACAAATTTAAGCCGTGCCTATGAGCCGCCAACATTTTCAGAACTTACCCAAAGCATTCCCGGTGTTTCCGGCCTTGCCAATATAAAGGCGCAGGAATCGACAAGTTTTGAAATAGGTTCGCGTGGGGAAAGTGGGCGGATTAATTGGGATGCAAGTATTTATCGCTCCATGATTGATAATGAACTTATGACATACTCTCTTGGCGGTTCTTCCACAGGGGTGCTAAATGCCGATAGCACAATCCATCAGGGTTTAGAGCTTGGGTTTGGGGCGCAAATACTTGAAAATTTAATGGCGAATGAAGATTCAGTTTCAATCAAACTATCTTATAGCTATAATGATTTCCGATTTGATGATGATAGCAGTTGGGGCGATAACCAGATTCCCGGCGCGCCAAAGCATTATATACGTTCGGAAGCCAGATATAAGCATCCATCAGGTTTCTATATTGCGCCAAATGTGGAAATAGTGCCTGAAGGCTACGCGGTGGATATGGCAAATACGCTTTATACTGATCCATACGCGCTGCTTGGCTTGCAAACTGGCTATGAAATCAATAAAAACGTTACTTTGTTTGTTGATGCGCGAAATTTAACAGATAAAACCTATGCGGCAACAACTGGGGTGATAACCGCTCCAACCAGCACAAACCAGGCGCAATTTATTCCAGGTGATGGCAGGGCATTTTATACAGGATTAAGCTTTAAATGGTAAAAATTCTTAACTCAAAAAAGATGCGCAATTTCCATCGCTGGATAGGCATTGCAGTGGCGTTATATGTGGTTATGGCGACAATTAGCGGCAGTATCCATATTATTATGTCTAATTTCTATAGCCCGCCACCACCAGTAATGCCGCAAGGGCTGGTGAATTTAGAAAACGCCTCACTGCCGCTTGCGCAGATTACTAAAAAAATACCAGCAGGGCAGCAGGTGAAAGCCATTAATATCCGCACTATTGAAAATAACCTATGGTATCAGGTTGTAACTGGTGAAGGGGTTCCTTATTATATCAATGCTGCAAATGGTGATATTGCTGAAAATATGGATGAATCTTATGCAAAGCAAATTGCCTCAAGCTATTTAAAGAAGCCCGAAGGCATAGTAAAAACTGATTATATAACGGCGTTTAATAGTGAGTATTTGAATATATTCCGGGCTTTGCCAGTTTATCGTTTTGATGCGGAAAATAGCAATGGCGAACGTGTTTATGTTTCCACCATCACTGGCAGCGTTACGCTATATTTGAATGCCCCACGCGCCTTCGGGCAACAGGCATTCAGCTATTTGCATAAGCTTTCCTTTATTCCAAATAAAATAGTGCGTGATATTCTTATGGCAGTTTTGGTGGCAAGCGTGCTTATCACAACGCTAATAGGTGTGGCGATGTTTTTTGGCAGGAAAAGGAAGTGATACCGTATAACAACTTATACCAATTTTACGAATACTAGAAACGACAATACGTAAATAAAATTAATATTCCTGTACCACTTTCACCTGTTTAATCCACAAGCCAGGAGATTTGCTTTTTAATTCAGCAGTGGCTGTTTCCGCCTGGTTTTTATCAGTAAAGATAGCAAAGCAAGTAGAGCCACTGCCGGACATCCTGGAAAAATGACAGCCCTTTAATGCAGCTAAATCAGCAAGCAGCAATTTTATTTCCGGTAGGAATTCTATTGCGGTGTTTTCAAGGTCGTTTCTTTTGCTTTTCAGAAAGGATAGCCAGTCATTATGAATTCCCTCTTCTACTTGGAGGGGATTAGGGTTTTCATGTTCCCAATTAGAAAGAGACCCTCTCCCTAGCTCTCTCCCAGCAGGAGAGTGAGCATCACCAAAGTTATCTTTGGAAAATTTAACAAACACATCTTTGGTAGAAAGGAATTTATTCGGATAAACGAGGATTGCATAAAGCTCCGGCAAGTTCCCTGTATCATTTATTTTCTCACCGATACCCGATACAAAAGCCGCATGGCGATTGATGAATATAGGCACATCCGCACCTAGTTTTACTCCAATGCCTGCAAGTTTTTCTTTTGAAAAACCTGCACCCAATATTTCATTTAGCAGTATTAAAGTTGCGGCGGCATCGGCAGAGCCTCCACCTAAACCCGCCCCAACCGGAATGTTTTTCACAAGTTTTATAGAAAAATTATTGCTTGCCCCGCATTCATCCGCCATCATTTTGCAAGCGCGGGAAACTATATTGCTATCATTATTTTCTACCAGATGCGCAAATTCCCCGCTTATTTCAAGGGAAAATTTATCGGCAGGGGTGATTTCCAGTTCATCATATATATCGGTGAACGCAATTAGCGTATCAAGAAAATGATAACCATCTTCACGTTTACCGGTGATATGAAGATATAAGTTTATTTTGGCTGGTGCTTTCATGAAAATTCCTTTCATTGATTTATGGGTGTGGTTTTTGTAATTAGC
Organism: Alphaproteobacteria bacterium UBA6187; assembly: GCA_002422795.1. Lineage (GTDB taxonomy): Bacteria > Pseudomonadota > Alphaproteobacteria > Rickettsiales > UBA6187 > UBA6187. The sequence continues at coordinate 29,094 of DITJ01000028.1, forward strand.
ATATGGAACTCCGTCATTGCGAGCGAAGCGTGGCAATCCATAAGATATACTGCAAGTGCCAAGTTTGTTGCTATATCGTATGGATTGCCACGCTTCGCTCGCAATGACGGAGTCTATTTATCCAACCCTTTCTCAATCTTCCTGTTTAACTCCGCAACGCTTGAAGATTCTGCTGCCCCATATTTTATAGCGCGTTGCCATTGATATCTTGCTTCATAGCGTCTGCCAAGTTTCCAGTATATATCGCCTAAATGATCGTTCATCACACCATCCTGCGGCAATATTTCCGTAGCTTTTTCAAGGAAAACAACAGCATTATTATAGTCTTTCATTTTATATAACGCCCAGCCTGCGCTATCTAATATTTGCGGGTCGCTTGGCCTTCTTACCACTGCTTTCAGCAGCATATCCCTGGCTTGCTCCAGCTTTTCATTGCGCTCTATCCAGCTATATGCCAGATAATTTGCAGCTTCAGGCTGGTTTGGCGCAAGCTCTAATGCTTTAAGGAAATCTTTTTCCGCTTTTTTCCAATCATTAGTGCGTTCATAACATATACCGCGCGCAAAAAATATTGCCCAGCTTGACTGGATATTTATATCAATAATTTCAAGAACTTTCGTATAGGTTTTTGTAGCTTCCTTAAAGTTATTATCCTTTCTGTAAAGGTCTGCTAGTGTAACTAAAGGGATAAATTTATCTTTCGTATTTTTTACAATATCCAGTAGTAAATTTTTAGCCTCTTTTTTCTGCCCTGCCCGGTATAGGTTTTCAGCCTTGTTAATCTGGCTGCTTGTGTAAAGATCAGAATCCTTTTTTATTTTATTATATAAGGCACTTGCTTTTTGCCAGTCTTCATGTTGTTCCTGAAAATTGGCAAGCAGGATATTAGCTTCCTCATCATCGGGTTTAAGCATCAACGCTAATCTTACATATACCAGGCCTTCATTATAAACCTGGCTGCTAAATAGCAGGCGCGCCGCCTCTTTTATTACCTCCGTTAGCCCATCTTTCGGGTTGTTTATATAAAGACCGGTGGTGGTTTTATTCTTCACCCGCGCTTCTGCATTTTCAAAATGTGGTTCTGATGGGTGCTGGAGGCGATATCTTTCATAAATATCCTGCGCTTCACCCCACTGTCCGATAGATTCATAAAAACCTGCCATTGATTTTGCCAGATGGTAAGGCGCAATCCCTTTTGTACTTTTCAATGAATCAAAAGCCTGCTTAGCTCCTTCCTTATCGCCTGATAAATTAAGCAGCAATGCTTTTTGCAAGATTATAAACTCAGCTGAAACCATGCTCACAGAATCATGCGGGTCCAGTGTGTTCAAGGCTAAATCGTAGTTGCCTTCACCTGCAATTACCCACATTTTAATAAACGGCAATAGCAATTGTTCTATGCTGATTGTTTTCTTATCTATATTATTTAGCCTTATCCTGCTTAAAATATCGGAAGCTTTATGGAAATCTCCTTCTTTTACCGCATTAACGGCAAGCAGTAATAAAGCATTTACTGAGTTTTTATCATATTCTAGATATTTTTCCGCATACTCTACAGACTGCTTATAAGCGCCTGAGAGTAGCGTGAGTTTATAAGTATTTTCAATTAGGAAAGGATCGTTTGGGGTTTTAGTGGATGCCTCAAGAAATAACCTTGCAGCCTCATCGTAATCATTATTTCGCGCGGCGAATATCCCGGCAAGATATTCTTTTGCTATTGCGGGTTCATTAATTGATTCTTCAGGCACGGGTTTTTTAGTCGCAAGCGTAGGCTCTGCGCCCATGGCATTGATATTCAGGAACAGGCTGAGTATAAATATTACTAATAATTTTTTCATGAACGTTAAGTTAAATTAAGAAAAGCAGACTATTGTAAACAGCTATAAATGTTTTTTCTACTTAAATTCACCAAGTTGTGTTATAATCCTCCGTCTTTTTTAATTAGGAATATCATGAAAACAAAAAACCTTATTGGCCTTAGCCGCGAAGAATTCAACGCAGAAATTATATCAATGGGTGAAAAATCCTTCCGCGCGAACCAACTTTGGGAATGGGTATATAATAAAGGTGTGAAATCTTTCGATGATATGACCAGCATATCAGTGAAATTCAGGGAGGATTTAAAAGCCCTTTATAATATCGACCGCCCTGGAATATCAGTTGCAAAAAAATCTATAGATGGCACCAGCAAATGGCTGCTGAAAATGCATGATGGCAGTGAAATTGAAGCCGTGCATATACCAGACCCGGAAGAAGAAAGGGGCGCACTTTGCGTTTCTTCGCAAGTTGGTTGCTCACTTACCTGCTCATTTTGTCATACCGGCACACAGGCGCTGGTGCGGAATTTAACAGCCGAGGAAATAGTTGGGCAATTCATGGTGGCACGTGATGAGCTGGGTGACTGGCCATCAAAAAAAGAAACCCGTATCGTTTCCAATGTTGTGATGATGGGTATGGGTGAGCCATTACTTAATTTCGATAATGTTTCCAAGGCTCTAAAAATTATAATGGATGGGGAAGGGCTTTCGCTTTCCAAAAGGCGTATCACACTTTCAACTTCCGGCATTGTGCCGCTAATAGAACGCTGCGGGCATGAAATTGGTGTGAACCTTGCTATATCCCTCCACGCTGTGAGGGATGATTTGCGCGATGAATTAGTGCCAATCAATAAAAAATTCCCGATAAAAGATTTGCTGGAAGCCTGCCGTAATTACCCACCAGGAGGCAATACAAGGCGTATTACTTTTGAATATGTAATGCTTAAAGATGTAAATGATTCCGATGCAGATGCGCGTGAATTGGTGAAGCTGTTAAAAGATATTCCGGCAAAGGTAAATTTGATACCGTTTAATAAATGGCCTGGGGTGAAATATGAACGCTCATCGAATAACCGTATCCGTGCATTTTCTAAAATAGTTGAGGAAGCCGGGTACTCTTCCCCGGTGCGTACTCCGCGCGGTGAGGATATACTTGCGGCATGCGGGCAGTTAAAATCTGAAAGTGTGCGGGTGAGGAAAGAGTAACTTCTTTGCAGCACCTTATGTATTAACCTATGGTATAATTGCCAATTCCGCACATCAGTGGTTCAAGGAAGATAAAATTTTGACGTAGTTAAACCCACTCATAAAGGTTCGAGTTATGTTTCTAAAATTCTTAAAATCATTGCTTATAATAAGCATTATTTATACAGCGCAGGCAAATGCAAAAACGCCTGAAGTGCAGGAATACACAAGCTCCCTTGGTATGAAAATCTGGGCGGTGGAAGATAATTACCTGCCTATAGTATCCCTGACGATTATCTTTACAAAAAGTGGTGCGGCTTATGACCCTAAAAATAAACAGGGGCTGGCAAATATGGTTTCTGATTTAATGGTGGAAGGTGCAGGAAATCTTTCGGGCATTGAATTTATGAAAAAGATTGAGGGGCTAGCAACAAATATCAGCTTTAGTACGGATCAGGATAGCTTTCATGTATCCCTTACCTGTCTTAAAGAAAATCTTGATGAATCTTTAAGGCTGCTTGCCCTTGCACTGGAAGCGCCAGGCTTTTCTAATGATGCTATAGCTCGCGTTCGCCAGGCAACAATTTCTAATATAATAAAGAGCGAAGAAAGACCGGAAAGCCGGGCAAGGAAAGCCTTCCAGGAAAATTTCTTTGCTGGCCACCCATATGCAAAACCAATAGAGGGAACAATAGAAACTGTTAAGGCTATAAACAGGAACGACCTGGTAAATTATACAAAAGCAAAGCTTGCTAAAAGTAACATGCTGATAGGAGTTACCGGCAGTGTAAAGCCGCAGGAAATAGGTGCATTACTGGATAAATATTTCTCCGGCCTGCCGAAACAAGCCGCTAATACTGTTGAAATACCGGAATTCGTACCAGCTGGCAACAATGGCAAAATTATCAGGATAGAGCAGGATGTGCCGCAAACTATTGTAATATTCGGTGTGCCTGGGCCAAAACGCCTTGATAAGGACTTTTATCCAGCCTATCTGGTAAATTATGTACTGGGCGGTGGCGGGTTTGAATCTCGCCTTATGAATGAAGTGCGCGTGAAACGTGGCCTTGCATATAATGTTTCCACGCAAGTACAGAGCTACCAAAAAGCCGGGCTGATTTCCGGTTATGTTGCCACAAAAAATGAAGGTATAGAAGAATCATTAAAAGTAATAGGTGAGGAAATTGAAAAAATACAAGCAACCGGCATAACAACACAAGAGCTTGCCGATACAGGTGATTACCTTGTAGGCTCATTTCCACTGAAGATGACGCAAAATGCAGCACTTGCATCATTTGTAACATCTATGCAATTAGATGGTCTGGGGCTGGACTTTCTGGAAAAGCGCAATAGTTATATAAGGGGTGTAACTATAGAGGAAGCAAATGCCTTTTCTAAAAAATACCTCGATAATTCAAAGATGCTTGTGGTAGTTGTCGGGAAAGGTAATAAATAGTAACCTGAGTTTTGGAGAGCATCTAGGCTCTGTTGATATTTTCTTAATTGTCATCCCGGAACCTAGAAAACCTTAAATTTGCTATCTCATCAAATTTTTAGGTTTTGTTGGTATCCTGGATCCATATTCCAGAGCCATTTGTAATTATAAAGGACTATGGAATATAGATCCCGGACAGCTCGCTTTTCTTGCCAAAAATCTGAAGAAGATTTTTGGAGAAAACCGGCTTCCGGGATGACAGCATCCCAAATCTTGGGCAGAATCTAGTGTCCGGGAAAAATATTTCTTTATCTGAACAGAAGAAACTCTCACCCCTTGTACTAGAAAAACAGTACCTATTTACTGTTTTTTCGGTCTACAACCCTCTCCCACTGGGAGAGGGAGAGGGTTAGGGTGAGGGTGAGGGTGAGGGGGTCTTCTACTATTCCGTATAAATCCTAAACCTCAGCTGCGTAAATATCCCTAACCTTACGAATCGCCACAACTATCATGGAGAAATCAGGCTCACCTTGGGCTTTTACATCATTTATAAAGCTATCAAGGCGCAGGATTTTAGCCTGGTTTTCCTTAGCCCAGCTATCAATTGCCGTGCTGCAAAGATTATCCTCGCATAGATATTTTATAACTTCCGAAGTCAGGCGTTTTTGCTGGTCGTAAATATCATCTACCAGGGTTTTTGCAGAAATGCGTTCCCAATATGAATGTGGAGAGATTTTCCTTATAACCTGGCGCATCCAGCTTAAATGCAGTTTTGCACCGATTTCAAAGTAAAGCTTACCAACCAGTTCTTCCGGCAATTTGGATAAACGCGCCACCTGCACAATATCACAAGATGCAGAAAGTGAATCAAAACCGGCAATGCTCCGCGATAACGCATCTGGCACTTTAGAGCCTTTATGACGGGCATATCGCGCATCAAACACTTCTTTTTGCGAACCTGGTAATATTTTAGTAAGGTTATTTGACAGGGTTTTTACGCCAGGAGCATAATCATTAATAACTTGCGCAACTTTAATAGGGTGTGGCATATTACGGATAAACCAGATAGATGCACGCTCTACAATTGCCTGAGTTTCAAGGAATAATTCTTTCTGTACTTCCAGGCTTGCACCTTTTAGCGCCGAAATATCATTCCATAAATCACGCAAGCTAAACACTTCACGGGTAAGTGTATAAGCCCTTGCAACATCAGATTCAGAAAGCCCTGAATCCTCATGTAACTGATAGAACATAGAGCCGCCAATGCGGTTTATAATGCTATTAGTTACCGAAGTTGCAATAATTTCACGCCGCAGTGGATGGGTTTTGATTTCCTCCAGGTATTTTTCCTGTAACTGCACAGGGAAATAGCGGATTAAATCCTGCTCATAATAAGCTTCGTCCGGCAAATCGCTTACCAGAAGGCGCTCATAAAGCCTTAGTTTGCTATAAGCCATCACAACCGCGATTTCCGGCCTTGTAAGACCTTTACCGGCGGCAAGGCGGCGGCTGATTTCTTCATCATTTGGCAGGAATTCAATATTTCTATCCAGGCTACCGTCTTTTTCCAGGGAACTGATTAACCTGGCTTGCGTTTCAAGCAAGGCATGGCCTTGTAACTGCGCATAAGTTATTGCCTGAGTTTGCAGGATGTTATCTTTAAGCACTAATTCCGCAACTTCATCAGTCATGGATTCAAGCAATTTATTGCGCTGCTCGATAGTAAGTTTGCCTTTTTCCACGGCTTTGCCAAGGGCAATCTTAATGTTAACTTCGTGGTCAGAGCAATCAACGCCAGCAGAATTATCAATCGCGTCAGTATTAATCCTGCCGCCATTAGCAGCATATTCAATACGGCCTAATTGGGTGAAACCGAGATTGCCACCTTCCCCTACTATTTTAACGCCAAGCTGCCCACCATTAACCCTTAAGTTATCGTTAGCGCGGTCGCCTACATTTTCGTTGCTTTCAGTTTTAGACTTAACATAAGTACCGATACCGCCATTCCAAAGTAGGTCAAGTGGCGCAAGTAGCATTGCTTTTATAAGTTCATCCGGTGTTAAAGTGTCTTTCTCAATATGGAATAACTTCTTCATTTCACTTGAAATTTTCAGGCTTTTGCTACTACGTTCAAATATACCGCCACCTTTGGAAATGAGTTTTGCATCATAATCCATCCAGCTTGAGCGCGGCAGGTTAAACAGGCGTTTCCGCTCCTTGAAGCTTTCAGCAGGATTCGGGTTCGGGTCAACGAAAATATGCATGTGGTTAAACGCGCCAACCAGCTTAATATGCTTGGAAAGCAGCATTCCGTTACCGAACACGTCACCAGACATATCACCAATACCAACCACGGTGAAATCCTGGCTATCTACATCTACACCAATATCATTAAAGTGCCTTTTTACAGAAATCCACGCACCACGAGCGGTAATCGCCATTTTCTTATGGTCGTAACCTACAGAGCCGCCAGATGCAAACGCATCCCCAAGCCAGAAGCCATATTCAGCCGCAACACCATTGGCGTAATCTGAGAATGTTGCCGTGCCTTTATCTGCCGCAACTACCAGGTATGAATCGTCACCATCATGGCGCACCACATCTTTAGGCGGAACAGCCTTACCATTTACCAGATTATCAGTAACGTCTAGAAGCCCACGCAGGAAGGTTTTATAGCAAGATACGCCTTCATTCATTATTTCTTCGCGGCTAGCTCCAGCAGTGCTCTTTTTCACTATAAAGCCGCCTTTAGAACCAACCGGGATAATAACCGAGTTTTTCGCCATTTGCGCCTTCATCAGGCCGAGTACTTCTGTGCGGAAATCTTCGCATCTATCAGACCAGCGCAGGCCACCACGTGCAACCCTGCCACCACGAAGATGGATACCTTCAACATGCGCAGAATATACAAATATTTCCGCATAAGGGCGCGGGTGCGGCAACCAGGAAATTTTGCTAGATGCAAATTTGAAAGACATATAATCTTTTATATTGCCACTGGCATCCTTCTGGAAGAAATTGGTGCGGAGGGTTGCCTGTAATAAATCAATATATCCCCTTATTACGCGATCTTCCGCCAGGTTTGAAACCTGCGAAAGGGATTTTTCCAATTTAGCAAGTATCTGCTTAGAGGTAACTTCCCTATTGCCTTTATATTCAGGGTCGAACCGTACATAGAATAACGCGACCAAATCCTTTACAATCGGGCAATGGTTGCCAAGCGCTTCCTGTATATAATTCTGGCTATATGAGAAACCCGATTGCTGCAAATATTTGCTATATGCGCGCAGCATAACGCTATCACGCCATTTAAGGCCAGCAAGCAGGATAAGCTTATTTAAGCTATCATTCTGGATATCGCCGCTCCAGATTTTCTCAATGGCTTCTTCAAAATTTTTCTTGATATCCCACAGGCGTGGCTTCTTAATACCCTGAACTTTAAAGCGGAAGCGGTGTATCCAGATAGATTTCTTTAAATGTGAAGGAGTTGCCTGGTAAGTATGCTCATCCAGTACATAAAGCCCCATATTGGCAAGTAACGGCATAATTCCGGAAAGGGAAATATGAGTTTCAGGGTTATAAACCTTGAACTCAAACATTTCAAAATTGCCTTCCAGGGACTCATAAATATCAAAGCTGATTTTATCAGTTTTAATAACTTTTTCCATCTGCAATATATCATAATACGCATCTTCAGCAGAAAAGCGGTTTGTATAGCTTAATGAAAAAGCATCTTTATAAAGGCCGTAAATCCTTTCAAAATCTTTTGCACCGAAATGCTTTTCAAGTTCATCAAATAAATTATCAGTCCATTTACGAGCTATATTTGCCAGTTTTTCTTCAATTTTGATAACATTATAATTTGGAACCTTGCCTGGGGTAGTTTTAATAATAATTTGCAGGCGCGCGAGTGGTGAATCAGTAATCTGGGTATAGTGGTTTGAGACAGTGCCTTGTAATTCTGCGCAAAGTATCGCTTCCATTTTATGACGAAGCTCGGTGCTCATGCTGTCACGCGGCAGGAATATAATACAGCTTATAAACCTTTCAAACTCATCTTTCCTGAGGAATAACCGCATCTTAGGACGCACAGAAAGCATTTCAATGCCCATAACGGTCTGGAATAATTTTTCCTCGGTAGTCTGGAAAATTTCATCACGCGGGAAATCTTCTAAAATAGAAGTAAGGGCTTTACCGCTATGGCTGTTATGCAGGAAGCCGGATTTGTTACGGGCATATTCTATTTTCTTGCGGATGATAGGAATATTGCGCACACTCTGGTAATATACCATTGATGTAAATAAACCCAGGAACCTGTGTTCACCGGTGATTTCACCAGCTTCATTGAAGCGTTTCAGGCAGATATAATCCATATGCACAGGGCGGTGGATCAGTGATTTTTTATTAGCTTTGGTAATTTCCAGAATATTATCAAGCTTTGAGGATACTTTTACATCCACTTCATTATCTATGCTGCGCGGAAGTATTTCCGGGTCACCAAGTTTAAATATCCCAAGTTCAGAGCCACCAAGCGGGGTAGGGGTCTTATTTTTGCCCTTAAAATCGCTCTCAATATAACCTAAGAATACGAAATTATTATTTTTAAGCCACTCAAAGAATTCTTTAATTTCATTAACTTGCTCTATAACCCGCTCTTTCTGCGCACCTTTCATGGAGTGGGTTAGAATTTCTGCTGAAGCTGAAAACTCAGTTAATACATAATTAACTTTACGCACCATAGGAAGCCAGTCATCAACTGCAAACTTAATTGCCTGAAGCGCACGAAATATATCTTTTTCCAGCTTTTCCAATTGCCTGCTGTCACTTATATGTGATACCTGCATATGGATAATAGATTCAGCATTAGTATTTTGGCCAGTATGTTCAAGGGAGCTAACTGTTTCCACGTGGCCTTTATTACCGCGGCTTATTGAAACAACCGGATGTAGCAAGCCAAAAATCTTGAGGCCATGCCTGTTAATTTCCTCAGTGATGGAATCAACAATAAACGGCATGTCGTCATTTATCATTTCAATGGTAGTATACTGGCTTTCCCAGCCATAATCTTTTTTCTCGGTGTTATATACGCGCACTTTCGGAGTACCTTTAGCGCGGTCACCGGCAAATTTAAATAGGTTCTCAGCAAGCCCACACAGGCTTTCCGGGCTATATGATTTTAAATCATTCGCCGGGGCAAATTTATAAAGCTGCTCTACGAATTCAACGAAACCTTTATCTTTATCGCTTTTTGGCGCTTTCTTCGCCTGAGCAATTACCGCATCGAAAAACATTTCATTATTTTTAAGGTGTGCATTAGCCATGTGATTTTTCACTTTGTTTGCGAGTTTAACCATGCCCGCTCATATATCACTTAATTCTTACCTTGTGTATAATTTTTTCATGTTTTCTTGATTTATCTGTAGTTATTGGGGGAGGGGGGCGAGGCATTATGGAATCTTTTGTAATATTAACGTAAATAAACTATATAATTAATAATAAAATCTTAATATTTATGTGTTATAATTGACTTTAAAATGCATAGGAGGAAACATGTCTTCATTTGAATCAGATGCAGCACGCGCGGAAAGATTATGTATGGGGCGCGAGAGTTACCAATAGAACCAGGAGAGCTAATGGATGCTGGGCAACTGCTTGGATTAAACCAAACAGTGGCTAAATGGGGTGGTTCAGAAGAAGTGCGTGGTAGGGTTGTTGGCCATCACCGCGCTGGATATTTTCTAAAAAAGTCGTTACCAGCTGGCCACAACTGGCACTGTTCGCCGCTGCGTCGGCGGTGTTTTACCTTATCAAGAACAAATGGAGTATTCCTCTTGTGATAACGGTGTGCGGAGTGCTCCAATTATTATTGGGTTAGCCCAGAAGTTCCTGGTTTGTAACCCCGTCTTATTATTCATATTTTTCAACCCTATTCCTCGGCATAAATCCTTACTTAATTACAGGAATGTTGGGACGCAGTTACTAATCCCATCCCGCCAAGGTATTCAGCTTGTATGATGCTGTATAAACTGCTGTATCAAGTTTTCTGGTAGCCCTAATCTATCGAACAGTATAACATACAATAATACCTTTAACCGCTTTTCCAGAAATGCCGGTGTTTCTTTTCTTGGCTTAGGCTTCCCCGTATTTTTATCTATCGGGTGTGTAAATTGATTACGAAACTCAGTTATTTCATCAGCTGCATCACCGAGAGTTTTAGCCTCTGGCAACTTAACCTGCCATTCATGTGTATTAAATTTATCAAGTTCGGGGTATTTCTTATGAAACATCTCCAACATTTCCATGCATCGTGCATTAAAGACTGAATTATTACCACAAACTTTAAACAATGGGTTGCTTATAGTATGTAGGGTTTCGAGACTCTGAGAAAGGCTGAAAAAGCGATCTTCAAAAAATATGTAATTACCTCTTAATGCCCTATAAAGCCTGTGGTATGTGCCTTTTAATTCTTCCGTTATACTTAACCAGGTCTCCAATATTTGTGGAAATAATCCTTCTATTTGCTGAAATCGTATAAACTCCTTTTTGGGTTGTGAAACAAAGCCTGATTCCGTAACCCTATCAACATCAAACATTACGCCATGTAGCAAAGGAAAAAATTCATTTCCATCTTTAATAAAAATATACTCAATTGGAGCAATACTTCCAGATAATAAATCTATAAGTTGTCTGATGCGGTAAGCTTTAGAAGAAAAAAAATCCAATGGTTTATTTTCTTCCTTACTCAAGATTTGCAACGAAACATTCCCTTGCGCCGAAAATTGACGTTTATGTGCCTTCCATGTAGGTTTACGCTCAAATGTAACGCCATCAACTTCTATATTATCAGCAGGAAGGAACGCATATTCTTTGCCATTACTCTTTACTATCTTAGTATAATCTGGTGTAGGTGATAAATATTCAAGAATACCAACTGATTCGAATTTTAATTCCTGAAATAGTGGTTCTATTTCTGAAATATGCTGCCCTTGTACTATGTAGCGCACTCTAAAACAGAATTCAGAATGACTTGGATTTTCCCAAACTTCTATTGCTACACAAGAATATATTTTACCTTCTGCAAAACCTAGCAAATTTGGAATATTATCGCGATCTATATGTAGATTTTTATCCTGAAGATTATCGTATAGTGTTAAGCGTATAAAGCCATCTCCTTTCGGGGAGTAAGATAAAGTTCCTAATAGTTGTGATTCTGGTTTTTCTGGAAACCACCACAATCCTGAAACTTTAAAATCATTAAAATGTGAAATCCCTTTACTCATTAGTTTTTCCTTATTGTAGAAATTCCTTGTGTCCTTACATATTTGAAAGCGTGAGAATATGTATGTTATAAATAATAACGATTTATCATTCTTTGGTTATATCAAGGATAAAGCCTATCCGTCTTCCAGCCATCATTGGTTTTAGTATAAAGTACCCGTGTATTTAAGCGGAACTGCCCACTTTGCCAAAATTCAATTGTTTTAGGAACAACGCGAAAACCAGACCAGAAAAATGGGCGCGGTATAGGTTTCCCTTCAAACTCTTTAGCAATTTCTGCAACACGGCTTGGCAAATCTTCCGTATTTTCCATTATATGTGATTGCTTTGATGCCCAGGATCCAATCTGGCTGCCGCGGTCGCGCCTTGCAAAATAATCGTCGGATTCTTTTTCTGAAACACGTTCCACTGTGCCTTCAATGCGCACCTGCCTTATCACCTCATCCCAGAAGAAACACACGGCTGCATTGGGATTATCGTGGATCTCCTTACCCTTACGGCTGCTCATATTAGTATAAAAACAAAAGCCCCGTTCATCGAAATTCTTAAGGAGCAATATACGTGCAGAAGGAATGCCATCTTTCGTGGCGGTGGCGATAGTTGCCGCTGCCGGTTCTTTCAGGCCAAGTTTTTGGACTTCCTCATACCACTGGCAAAATAGCGGAAAAGGGCTTATATTATTTTGTTCAGACATAAATTATTGACACTGGTTTGTATTAAGCCTTAGGTGGATCTACTGGTTTCTTTGGATTATCCTCGGCGTATTTTTTCGGGTCGAAAGGCGTCTGGATAGGAACTTCAATAGGCGGCAGCAGTCGTTTTGTAAACATAGGGTCTTTGAAGTATTTTATCTTCTTGGATTTAATAGGCGGGCTTGCCTCAATCAGTAGTATTTGCTCATCTTTATCAAGCATCATAACTTCCTGCGGCAGCAGCAGCGCCCTTTGTGTTTTCGATATGTGCAACGACCTTGAACCAGGGTTAAGGTCAAGGAACTTAGGTTTGTTGGCGGAAATTTGGTCTACTGTTTTATTTCCCACCATTTTTGAAATAAGTTCAGCAGTTTGTACGTTGTTTGCCGCGAATGTAATACGGAAAGTGGCGTTTGAAAGGAACGAGTTCATTCCCGCATCTTCATAGATATCCTTTAGCTGCTCGGTATCCTGTACGATCAGGAACAGGCGCACTTTATAACCACGGAAATATGCGATACCGGTTTTAAATTGTTCCATTTTCCCAAGGGTTGGAAACTCATCCAGCATGAACATAACGCCGAATTTATCTTCTGCCGTTGGCATTTGGCGCGTTAGGAATGTTGCGGCCTGCTGATAGAAAATCTGCATCAGAGGTTCTAAGCGCTTAATGTTATCCGGCGATAGGCCTACATAAATAGTGGTTGGTTCGCGCTTGAAGTTATTGATGTTAAAGTCACTGCTGGCAGTTGCTGTATCAATTAACGGGTTTGCCCATAACTCCAGCTTGGAGTTCATGGTGGATACCACGCCTGAGCGTTCTTTATCAGCTTTTTGCAAGAAGGATGCTATGTTCATATATGCAACCGGGTGTATCTGCTTACCGATAGTATCTAGCACCACGGCAAGGTTATATACCACGTCGTCACTACGCATGGTGCGTACCACTTCGCCGAATGACTGCATTTTTTCAGGTACAGCGCATAAATATAGCACAATACCCGCAAACAGGCTTCGCGCCTCACTTTCCCAGAAATCGCTTACTTGCGGAAGCAGGATTGACGCGATTTTTTGTACGTCATCCACCATCTGCCCGGGCTTGGTACTGATCCATTCAAGCGGGTTGTAGCAATGGCTTTTACCATCTCCATCTGCCGGGTTCCAAAGAAAAACCTTCTGCCCCATTTTATTTTTGCGGTATCCGCTGGTAAGTTCATAGTTCTCTAACTTGATATCATGGATGAAAACTGAATCTTCCCAGAATAACAGGTTAGGTATTACGAAGCCCACACCTTTACCAGATCCGGTAGGTGCAAAGAGCAGTGCATGCTGGTAGCCACCGGCTATAAGTAATTTTCCGCGCGTGTCCTTGCCCATAAGCATACCTGTTTCGGAGCGCAAGCCTGCTTTCTTTATGGCTTTTTCATCCGCCCACCTGGCATCACCATGCACTGATTCTGTTTTCTTAAATGGGCGCCAGTCCATGAGTGGTGCGCGCAGCATCCAACCTGAAAGTCCCAGCACTATAAATGGAATTATGGTGAGTAAGAAAAGTTTTACTACAAAATATTCTTTGTAACTAATTGAAAGCTTGGAGCGGTTATGCCACCATTGTCCCCACCAATGAAAGAAATGAGTGAAATAATGTTCCCCATCGGCGAGTATATCACCTGTAAACCTTATATTTTTTGAATCAGATACAGCTATAGTTACAAGCACGGCAGAAAATGCAAGGCAAAGGCCGCAGACTAATATAATTACTAGCGATATAGCCGTAACATTACGCAAATGCCTTACAAATTCACTCATAATCTCTTTTTATGACTAATGTTTTCAGGTTTAAATAGTAAATTATTACTACACATTACTAGTAACTGGCAACTAGTAACTAGTAACTAGTGACTGATAGTTTCTTCATGCAGCTTTCTTCTACCTTTAAAATAAATCTCTGAAATATGGCGTACCTTGCCAGTACGTTTAAGCTGTATTACCACATCAACTACTTGAAGTATATATTGTTTCACCTCAGCAGGCGGCATACCCAAACCTGCCTGCATTACCATAAGTTTCAGTTGCTCTATCGCCATTTCAGGGGTATCTGCGTGCAAGGTGGATATTGAGCCTGGATGACCAGTATTGATTGCGCGAAGGAAGCTGAATGCTTCAGTTCCGCGTAGCTCACCCACAATAATTCTGTCCGGGCGCAAGCGTAAGCATGCTTCTATTAAATCCTGTGTACTTACTTTGGCTCTTCCTTGCCCGCCTTTTGAGGCTAAAAGATGAACTTTGTTCGGGTGGCTATCAAGCACAATTTCCCGTGCATCTTCTGCTGTAATCAGCCGTTCATGGATTGGTATTGATTTTAAACAGGCATTTGTAAAGGTGGTTTTACCGGTAGATGTACCGCCGCTTATAATGATATTTTTCTTCCATTGCACAGCGCTTACAAGAAATTCCTTAATCCTGTTTTCATCAAGCATTTTTGAAAGTTCTGCATCATAAGGATCTTCAACTTCATCTACAGCGGTATGCTCAAAGGCCCCCATTTTTTCATAATCATCCAAAGACCAGTTAAGGGTTGAACCTTTCCTGATTGACATAACAACTTTTCCGGCTTCGCATGCCGGAGGGAAGACTACCTGAATACGGAAGCCATTAGGTAAGGTTGCAGATAGCAACGGCGCTTCTTCACTTATACGCTGTTCTGTAGATTGTGCTATCAGCCGTGCCAGGCCCTTTAAATGGTCGAAGTCAAATTCCGGTAGCTCTATCCTTGACATATCACCACGTTTTTCAATCCACGCTTCGCCAGGGGTGTTTATAGATATTTCCGCAACACCATCTTCTGCGAATACTGCTTTTAAGGGGGTAAGGTACGTTTCTAAAGCTGCATTGCTCATTTTATTCCTATATACTCATTCTGATTCAAACTGCCGATTATATACTTCGTCTTTATTCATTATAAGATAAAAAGTTAAATTCTTGAAATAGAGCCACCATTACTGCGAATTGAACTTTTTCTTATAATAAAAAATACTCGCATCTAACCGGCGGTTTGAATCAGAATGAGTATAGACATTGCTGTAGCGTTATATTTACGCAATAATGTTGTTAAAAATTTAATTTATAGAAGCGCCTTTGTTGGCAACTGATTCTGGAAATATAAGATCTTTATTTACGAAAACCTTTATCCTTGCGCCCTGGTTTACTATAATTGTAGGTTGGGTTGAATAACCTTTCGCAACGCTTCCTAATGTATCGGTTAAATTTTGGGTGGCTTGTAAAACCGCTGAATCGGTTGTGCCGCCTGTTGAGGTGGAGGTGGTGGTGCCATCAGTTTCGGTTGTAGTTGAACTGGTAGTTGTTTGTGAATCCTGCACTTTATCTATCGCTATAGATCCTCCAATTGTAAGGGCGCTTACAAGAAGTGAGTTTGAAAATAATTCAAAATATTTATTATCTACGATACCGGTCATACCGGCACGGCCTAGCTGGTCTGTTCCGCCTGAATCAATTTTTATATCAACGCCATCTGGCCTTATAACGCGGCCCCACGTAACTATAACACGCTGTTGCCCGGATTCGATAGTGTTGTTATATGTTCCAATCAGACGTGAAGCTCTTGGAATAAGTATATTTTTACCTGATTCTGCATATATATCGCGACTGATAACCGCTCTTAGTGAGCCGGGAAGATCGGTATTTATTGTGGTTTCCAAAACTGCATCTATCATTTTACCCTGTAATATCATCAAGGTTAAATCCTCAACTTTTGTTGCAGTAACTTTTTCTGCACTGCTTGGACCAACAGCGCCGGGATCAGATGTTCCGGCCAATACATCTTTTGGTGTTCCGCCACCATTCATTACTAACATGCCGGTTTTTCTTCTGGCGAGTAATTTTGCCTGTTGAGCTGCTTCTGCCGCCTCTTCCGCTGCTGCAAGTGCCGCTGCCTCTGCTGCGGCCCTTCTTTCCACTTCTTCAGGGGACATCTTCGGATCTACTACCTTAGTCACTTCAGTGCTTAATACGGGTTCAGCTAAGGGTTGGATGCTTGCCAGAACAGGAGGAGGAACTTGTAACTTCTCTTCTCCCTGCTTGGTTATTTCCGGTAGTACTGCTTGTGCATTTACCTGTGTATCCTCAGGTATGGTGGGCATAGGCAGTGGTTGTATATTTTCCATTGCCGGTAATTCCGGAGTTTCTACCACACCTATATTAACTTGTGGTTTTTCCTCCTGTTTGGTGGGCGGCGTTGCAGCTTCCACCGGGTGTGCCTCCACTTGCTGCTGTAATTTCTTTTCTTCTATTTCCTGTGGGGTTTCTACAAAAACATATTTATATAGGAAAAATATAGCACCTATAATAAGTACACCTAAAATAAGAATGTTTTTTGCAGGCGCGGATGCAACCGCAGAAAGTGGATTTTTAACTTCCACTTCATCAGTTTCAAAGCCGGGTTCATCAAAGTCAAACTCGCCTAACTTTTGCGGCTCGATGGATGTATCTTCCTGGTATTGGTCAGGAAATTTATCGTCTTCTTCTATAAAAACATTATGTTCTTTTTCTGGAGGATAATCAGACATAATTAATACCCCCCACCTTCGTTGTAAACATATACCAGGTCATTTTGCAAGCGCAAGGCAAGCTTACCCGCCAATTTCCTTATAACAATATATTCACCTTCCCTTGAGTAAGTAGCCCTTACCTCGCTACCATCATTCTGGACAATAAAAATATTCGGGATATTTGCGTTATTATTCTTAAATTTAATATAGGTACTTTTCGTGTCATCAAAAACTTTAATCGGGGCAATGCTGTCAGGGCCGGTAAGGCTGTAATTGAAGTTATAGCGTTTCGGGGTTATTAACTGTTCAGGCACGAATTTTTTTGTATCAACCTTTGGAGTTGGTTTGTCAAAGCTGGCATCGGGATAGAAAAATCTTACCACATATACAAGCTCATCATCCACACCTGCGGAAGGGTCTTTAGATTCAATATCAAACTGGTAAGTGCGCTTGTTAGTTATAACGGTCATGTTTGTGTGAGATGAGCCTTCCAATGCAGTGATGAAAAGCCTTCTGCCGATAGTGCTATATTTCCAGGCATAAGAATTTCCAAGGGATGTAGCCTGGATTTCCTCGTTTTTTGCAAATTCGATACTGGATTGGTATCCGTAATGGACTACGATATGGAAAACATCATTTTCATTATAGACGAATGTTTTTATACGGCTATCAGTAGGAACCGGTAAAAACGCGAAAGCCTCCCTTGATGCCGCCAGCACCAGGAATAACATAATTACAGCATACCTACTGTACGATTTCATCATCGACCCTATATCCTATTACCTGGAACCCAAGAGGGTTTACAGCCCGTTCATCTTCTGTAAGAGCTAAATCGGCAAAGTTAAAATTTACTGTTGCAACCCTGTGTTTTATATTAGTGCCTGGAGTTACGCCATCCCCATCTTCAGAACTAAACCTTATTTGCGATGTGAAGCCATCTTGGCCTTTAACCTTAGGCATAGCAATGATTGATTTTATTTTTATAACCCTTTGCCGTGTACCTAACCTTACAGGGCTAGCTGGATTATTTACATAAACCTGTTTTTTAAATGCAGCATAAACCTGAGGGTTAGAAAGCAGTCGTACTACTGTAAAATAATGATATTCAAAAGTGCCAATGTTATATGTTTCCCGTTTAGCAATATATTGTGTAAGAAAATACTTACGCAAAACCTCGTCGTAAGCATATTTTTCCTGCTGTAGCGGCCTTATAACATTTGTAATGCCGGTTTTATTCTCTATTTCTATTACAAACGGCTCAATGGTTTTGCTTGTGGTAATTTTAACTACGGAAATCACTGAAAATATCACGCCTGCCAGGGCTGCAATGGTTATAAGCCCAAGGAAGTTTCTTTGCACAATAACGGTCTGGTAACGGTCTGCATACCAGTTTTTCTTAACCTCTATGGATTCATCTTTTACTTTTTTCTTAAAAAATCCCATAAGAGATACTTTAACCCAAGGTTATAAAATTAGGCTTTTATATAAGAATTTGCCACGCTAAACTATACCAACTTTAATATAGTACAATTATAGGCACTTATTCAACAGTTATTTGGGAAACTATAAAGGTTTGTGTTATAGCAGCCGCTGGTTGGGATTGCTTTGTTATAGCGTTTCCATTTTTATTTTTATGTCGCCATCGTAAAATTTACTTATACACCCGGATCGCGAATAGGGCGCGTATCCCGTCTGCGCGCGGAAACGCACCACATAACTAAACAACGGAGAATTTTAAAGTAAAATGATTATATATTACATTACCACCCTAAACCCATACGATATAAAATTGACTGCAAATATAATTGTAATAACCCTTATATAGTTGGTTCCGAGAACTCCTGTAAATACAGTGATGATAGGGCCAAGCACAGGCACAAAACCTAATGATGCAGCTAAATATCCATGTTTTTTCAGTAAAGCGAATATTCCTTCCAGTTTTTTATTTTGCTGGCTGGAAGGGTCGTTCTTTTTTATGGTTCGCAGTATCCTGCCAAAGCCCAAATTAAGGCAGGCTGCGGCGGTTATACCGATAGTAGATATAAATCCGGCTAAATAAAGATTGTAACTGCCGAATATTTGCATAGTAGGGAATACTAATGCTTGCTTTGCCGGTAATACCAGGCCGGTTACAAATGAATCGGCAAGTAAGAATAAATATATTTCAAGTGCAGACATAGGAATACTAGTTCTTAGTTGTTGGTTATTAGTTCTTAGTATAGTTATAATTAAACCAACAATTAGGAACAAACAACTGAAAATGAACAACTACTACCATAAGCTTGCAAAAATACCTGCGATTAAGGCAAAGAAAATGCCGCCGGGACTTGAGAAGCTGGCGCGCCTTCTGGTTAGTTCTGGGAGATTTCGGGTTGATACGGTTATAAAGCAGAATTTTGTGCGCTGGAACCGTCCTGGGGAAGGTGTTAATATGATGTTCAGCCACAGGGAGATTTTTGATAAAAATATATTACCACATACAATTGAGGTAATGCGTAAAGCATTATCGAGGACTTATGCTGGTGCCAGGCTGGAGAAAAAAATTGTAGAGGAGTTGGAAAGGCTAAGATACGAATCAAAAAAGAATATAGAAGTTGATGCCGATACCGAAATTAAATTAGCGCGGATTATGGTGCAATCGGCTGAGCCGCCGGTTATTATGCTGCTACTTGCAGAAAAAACCGAGGTATTTGTTTCTTATTCATATAGTGTAGGCGATATGCTGGATATGCAATCCTGGCAAGAAGCAGGTGATAGCAGCGGTTTGCAGGCTACAGATAATAAAGGTTGCGCTGTATTTGTATCATGCGGTGGTAATCCGTTAATCCCCGAAAAGAAGGTGGAGCGCGAAAATGATGGCTTCAATGCCCTTTCAAGGATGGTGGTTATAGCCGGTCAGGAACTTGCACATTATTCTGATATAATCCGCGAGGGCAGGATGCGTGGCAGCCGCTTTTCCGCAGATGTGTTTTATGGCCGTGCAAGTGAAATTGCTCGGCGTGGGCGGCTTGCTGATATGGAAAATATAAAATCTATATGGGATAAAATTAATAATATCGGTTTAAAGCGCGCAGTAGAGGCGGAGCGTACCTTAAAATTCTTTCAGGAGCATAGAAAAAGAAGCTTTGCTTTATTTTCCCAGAAAATAAAGGTCTTTTTTTTCCAGAAATTTTTTATTTTTTTATGCAAAAAGAACGGTTTTGATTTCCTGCGACCTCTCTATAAAGAAAAATATACATGCAGCATGGTAGTAATTATGCTCGAAGACATGCTTTTTAACCTTCAGCCTGAAGCGGATGCCTATAAACGCCCGAACCCGGTTGAGGAAGAAATGATAATGTGTATTGAAGCGCTTGCGCGTGTGCAGCAGCAAGCCAATAAATGGGGCATAGAACTAACTAATATAATGTATCCCAACCTTTATAAATTATATTATCATCAAATATTACCATCTTGTATCCTAAGTGTGGAAAGGATTACTGGAAATGCTTTCCCAGAGGTTTTTAAGTCTTTTTATAATACAAACTAGTAATTACTAGTATTTATACTTAGAAAATCTGGCATTAGTTTGTTTATGGCACGTGTCCCCGCCTTCGCGCACTACTGTCCGGTAAAAATTATACATAACATATCTCCATCTGATTTTGCGTTATGTATCTGGATTGTCGTTGTTTTTCTTTGTAGTAATTTTTACTTTTACGCTGAAATAGAGTTGATCAATAGTACGAAGGCTGCCACTCTCAGATAAATGGCTGTAACTGCTGAATTTCTTCGCATACCGATCACCTTTGTGTTGTTCAACCGATTTCCTGAATATTTCCCGAGGAAAAGATTTTATTATATCTGCAAATTTGCTATTCATATACATAGGCAGGCTTCCTTTTGTATTTTTAAGTTGTCGTAAACCTAAATTATACTAAAAGTGACAGCCTGCCTCAACATTATTCAATAGCTAAAATCTTTTACCGGACAGTAGTGTGCCTGCGCGGGGGGCACGCGCTCTATTCAAACATTTTTAAAATTTCAAATGCACTTTTCGCGTACAGAAAACACTTATCTTAATGTTATAATTACCATTCCCTACAATAATCCCTTCTTCCTCAAAATAGCTTCCCTGGCAACTTTTAAATAATCATTGGCATTTTTATTGCCTTCCATAATGGAGGTGTTTGCGCCATGTATGCGCCTTTTTAGCACTATATCTTCCACAATAGCAGGCGCAGCAATACCCCTCGCCCTATCATACCAATCTATAAATTCACCTACCCTGAAAGCCTCATTAAAGGCGCCAACTTTGCGGAAAAATTCAGTAGTTACCAGCATTGCGCTGGCGAAATAACCTGTTTGCACCTGCGGCAATGTATAATTAACTTTACAATCTTCTGATATAAAATGCTCAATCCCGCCAAAAGCCAATGGTTTCCCTTGCGTTTCAAGCGCGTTTAATAACGCAACTGTACGGCCTTTTGTCCATAAATCATCAGCATCTAGAAAGGCGATATATGGATAATTCGCCTTCGCAACCGCATAATTGCGCGCGGCACTGATTCCCTGGTTGGAATCCAGCCTGTATAATATTAGTTTTGGGAAATTAAGGCTTTCAATATATTCCGCACTGCCATCGGTGCTTTTATCATCAACCACAATAATTTCGCCGATATAATCACTTTCTGCGGCAATAATTTGCAAAGTTTCAGCAATATATTTTTTGCCATTATAACAGGGAATAATTACAGAAATTTGTTTATTCATTAACCGTCTCCTGATTCTTTTTACGCAGCATATTCATCCTTACCACCGATAATAATTCCTTATTATGCGCCACCACTTGCGCACTTAAATTCTTACCATGAATACGTTTTAACAATAATTGCTGTGGTAATTCAAAAGTTTTAAGCCCCATGTTATTCGCGCGGAAAAACCAGTCTACATCATCAGTACCGGCTTTTAAACTTTCATCAAAGCCATTTGATAAGCGGAATATTTCTGCCCGAACCATCAAGGTTCCGGGCAAAAATCCCGGCAGGCTGGTATCCAGATGCGCAGATTTCATCCAGGCAGGCGGCGCAACCACGCCTTCACTTAGGAAATAACGCTGGCGTGAAGTTACGTAATCAATCTCACTATAATTATCAAGATGCTGGCTTTGCAAAGCAAGTTTTTCAAAATCCCACATATCATCCTGGTCAAGGAAGCTTAAATATTCACCACGCGCTGCATTTACACCAATATTCCTTGCCCCAGCAACCCCTTTATTTTGCGGCAGGCTTAACAATCTAAGCTGCGGGTAAAGCCCTGAAATATTTTCAAAAAGCGGTGTATATTCAGCACAAGATCCATCATTAACCAGTATAACTTCAATATTCTGGTGGGTTTGGTTAAACACGCTTCGCACCGTTTCCAAAAGGAAATTTTGTGGGTTATATGCCGGAATAATTACGCTTACTAACTGCATGATATCTCCTTAAGCCAATTGCTGATACAAGCTGCATTATCATCAGTATTTGCAGATAAATATAGATTCGCTGTTTGCATATTTTTTATAAGTGATACAGATTTTGCCAGATATTCTTTTGCAATAAACGGTGATTGCATAATGGAACTAATTACCAGACGATTAATAAGTTCAGTAGTTTTTACAGGTTTAATTTCAGGTGCGAGTGAGTGTGTGGAAATATTCGGGCATAAAATCCCCACAACTTGCGTACCTGATACATTCCAGATATTTGCATCTCTAGGCGGATAATAAATAATTTTCTCGGCATAGGAAACTATTTCTTTTTCCCAGTTTACTGTAAATGGAAAATGGAAAACAGAATTGCCTGGTTTGGGAGATTTCACTTTAATATTACTATAAAGCGGGGTGGCAAAAAAGCCCGCGCCAGTGTTATAAAGCAGATTATAATCATCGCCCGTGGTTTGCATATTATTATGTAGGCATGATAAAACCGTAGTGGATTTGCCGCTGCCACCCGCGCCTGGTAATAATACTGCTTTATCCCCTATCGATACGATGCCTGAATGTATTAATAATGCGTTATTATTTAACGCCCATAAGTGCCAGAATTCACGGAACGGGCTGTGCTGTTCCCATTCGGAAAATGAATAATTTTGTGGGTATATATATACCGCGATTTTGCGTTCAAAATCGTAAATTCTGAATAGATTATGCAATGAATCGTAAAATGCGCATATTTTCTTTTCAGCCCCTAAATCCAGCATACTATGCTTATCTCTTGCATAGCGATTTACATGCGGCGTTATGTCATATTCTTTAGTTGTGATTGCGTATATATTCCAGCTTTCACCTTCGCTTGCGCATAGGTTAATAGCAAGCGCACGTTTAATTTCCTTCACTGGCCAGCTTTCTTCAAACCAGAAATTAAAATGGAATTTATTGAATAATTTAAGGGAAAACATATCAAGATTCCCAGCATCTGCATGATGCCTGCAAGTTACCAATATATCATCCAGAAAAGCAGGCATCACCCTTGCACCGGCCAGCCGATTTTGGAATCAACTTCATGAATGGGGTCAAGGCCGAGTAAATCTTGCATATCGGTATATATTTCCAATACCAGTTTTTCAATATCCACAGTTATATTTTCCAAAGGCGATGCAGGGATGTTTTCCACTTCTTTTATCAGCCCTTCTTCTAATAATTTTGCAAAGAATATATCTGCTTTATTGGCGATTTCATCTATGCTGCACGGCCTGTTTGCGCTAATTTTTGCTTTAATCTCGTTTAAATCAGCACCTTCTATTAAAGGCAGCCAAAGCTTGCTTGCATCCTCACCTAAATTATAATAACAGCCGGTTTCAAGGTTGATAATAACCGTCTCACCCGATGCAACTTCTGAAATTACCTGCGGGCTGTTTATTGCATATTTTTTCATGTTGTTATTATTTATGATTGTGTAAAAATACCATAGTAAAGACCTCTGCATAACGTCATTTTTTGGTGATTTCGTCGTCACGTCCGTCCTCAAATCCTCATGTACATCTATTTACACTACGGTTCTGCGGGCGGGCGTTCCTATAACTTACTCAAAAAATCCTCATTATGCAGAGGTCTTTAGTACTGCATGATTAAAGCGGCTCAATTAAGCAGCATTACTCTGGCAATTATTTAATTTCTGATAGCTATTAGTTATCAATAGATTTAAGATTATACAAGTGTTATAAGAAAATTTTATGCTTTCCTGTCTTAATTTATGATGTATTATTTAAGAATCTTTTTGTATTTAGTGTTGGCTATGATTGTAGCAACTGTTGTTATATGGGCAGGAATATTCCTTATTATTTTTACGGCCATTGCAGCGCCAATTGCTGCATGGTGGATTAGAAGGAATAACGCCAAATCTTTTAAAGTATCAAAACCTAAAAATAATGAAAAAAAACAAACTTCCCACAAAATAATAGAAGTGGAATATAAGATTATTGACAAGGAATAATACTCTTACCAATTCATTATCAACACAACATTAGAGTATAGTATTTCCCATTTTCAATAATGATGCGTCGATCATCGTCTCATGTAGCTCACCTACACATCGACTCGATTTCCTATCATTATTGAAAAGCGAAAACACTATATTTTATAACAAAAAAAGGGCTGTAAATTTTACAGCCCTTTTCTTTATTAGTGTTGGTAGAAAAGATGATTAGTAATCACCCATTCCGCCCATGCCACCCATTCCGCCCATACCACCCATGCCGC
>DITJ01000031.1 GCA_002422795.1 Alphaproteobacteria bacterium UBA6187
GAAACTTCTAGATATGGGCTTGAAACTTGAGGGGCTTAACCGCCATGCCTCCACCCACGCTGCAGGTGTGGTGATAGCAGATAGACCGCTAAATGAGTTGATTCCGGTATACCGCGATCCGCGATCCGACATGCCTGTTACCGGCTATTCGATGAAATATGCGGAAAGCGCTGGCCTTGTTAAATTCGACTTTTTAGGGCTTAAAACCCTTACCGTAATTGCCAAGGCAATAGAATTTATTCGGCTGCGCGGCATAGATATTGATATTGCAAGAATTCCGCTTGAAGATAAAAAAACATTCCTGATGCTTACCAAAGGTGATTCAACAGGCGTGTTCCAGCTGGAAAGTGCGGGCATGAAGGACACGCTGCGAAAACTCCGCCCGGATAATATTGAAGATATTATCGCACTAATTTCCCTATACCGCCCCGGCCCTATGGACATGATTCCATCATATATAGCGCGTAAACACGGGCATGAAGCACCAGATTACATGCACCCGCTGCTAGAGGGTATTTTGAAGGAAACCTTTGGGGTTATCATCTACCAGGAACAGGTAATGCAGATTGCGCAAGTTATGGGCGGATATAGCCTGGGCGGTGCGGATTTACTGCGCCGCGCTATGGGTAAAAAGATTGCTGCGGAAATGGATGCACAGCGCAAAATTTTCGTTGATGGCGCTATAAAAAACAATGTCGATAAAAGCAAGGCCAGCGGTATTTTCGACCTGGTAGCAAAATTCGCCGGATACGGATTCAATAAATCCCACGCAGCAGCTTATGCACTGATTTCTTATCGTACAGCCTATTTAAAAGCTAATTACCCGGTGGAATTTATTGCAGCTTCAATGAACCTGGAAATAAATGATACTGATAAAATCAACATGTTCCGCCAGGAAGCGGTATCGCAGGGCATTGAGGTTTTATTGCCGGATATTAATAAGTCGGATGCGTGGTTTAAGCCTGAAGAGAAGGTGACTGGTGATGGGTATCAGGTGATGGGGGCCGATAATGGAACCTTATCTATAAAATCTAACCAAAAAAATAATGATGCAGAATTGGGCAATTCTTCCCTATCACCTATCACCTATCACCCATCACCCAACTCTATCCGCTACGCCCTCGGTGCACTTAAAAACGTAGGTATCACCATTATGGAAAATATGGTGGAAGAGCGCAGGAAGAATGGTAATTTTAAAGATATTTTTGATTTCTCCGAAAGGCTGGGTGGAAAGAACCTGAATAAAAGGATGCTGGAAAACCTGATTAAATCAGGCAGTTTTGATAATTTGCACGATAACCGCAGCCAGATACATTCTGCCATAGAAAGTATAATTCGTTATGGTAATGCAATTGCCCAAGAGAAAAGCAGCAGCCAGGTAAGCATGTTTGGTGGCAGTAGTGGCGTTGAGGCACCAAAGCCAAAACTCCATGATATTTCCGATTGGCGCGGAACAGAACGTCTGGCTATGGAATTCGAGGCGATGGGAATGTATCTTGGTAACCACCCACTTACTGCATATGAAAAAGCATTAAACAGGATGGGGGCAATCCCATCTGCCGATTTTTCCACCAGGATTGCAGGCGGCACATCCAGGATTAAAGTTGCTGGGGTGGTTATTTCGAAAAAACTTCGCTCTTCCCCGCGCGGCAGGTTTGCAACCCTTACACTTTCAGACCCGACAGGTTTATTTGAACTTTCAATTTTTGATGAAGATATACTCGAATCCTCCCGCGATTTGCTGGAAAATGGCACATTATTATTTATAAATGCCGATGCAAGGAAGGATGATGGCGGCGTGCGTATTATCGCAGAAAGACTTACCTTACTTGAAGATGCACTGAAAAATTATACTATATCTATCCAAATATTTATTGATAATGCGGCTGCGCTACCTGAACTTAAAAAAGTGCTTGGCACTTCTGGCAAAGGTAAATCGAAAGTGCAGATAATCATGGAAGCTGAATCTAAAAATGTTGAAATAAACCTGCCTGAGCCATATCTGGTTACTATGGAAATGATAGCTGAAATAGGCGGTATAAAGGGAGTGCGCAGCGTAACTGAGGCTTAGGCTATGTTTTGGTTCAAATTTTAAACATTACACTTATCAAATATTAAGTATTTCTTTTGTTGTAAAAATCATAATCTTTGCTATTTTCGCACTTGTTAATTTATTATATTTATATTTCCCATGAAAAAGAACATAGCCATCGCCTCAGACCATGCTGGTTTCCAGCTAAAAGAAACCCTAAAGGCGGAAATAATTTCGCTTGGCTATAATGTAATAGATTTAGGCACAAATAGCACTAATTCAGTGGATTACCCTGATTACGGCTATAAACTTGCCAGTGAAGTATCTAGCGGGAAAGCTGATTTAGGCGTGGCTATCTGCGGCAGCGGTGTTGGCATAAGCATTGCAGCGAACCGCAAGCCAAAAATAAGGGCTGTGCTTGCCCAAACTGCAGAAGTTGCAAAACTAGGGCGGCAGCATAATAATGCCAACGTGCTGGCACTTGGCGCGCGTATTATAAGTGAAGATATGGCAAAAGAAATTGTACGAATGTTTCTAAGCACCCCCTTTGAGGGTGGCAGGCATGAAAACAGGGTAATAAAACTTGGAAGCCGTAATTCTTCCGATAAAAAATAATTAAATTAAGGAAAAAACAAATGGGAAATAACGACTTCTTCAAAGGCAATTTAGCAGACCGCGACCCGGCAATATTCGCCACAATAGAGCGCGAACTTGGGCGCCAGCAGCACCAGATTGAACTGATTGCATCAGAAAACATCACCAGCCGTGCGGTTTTGCAAGCGCAAGGCTCTGTGCTTACTAATAAATATGCGGAAGGCTATCCTGGCAAAAGATATTATGGCGGCTGCGAATTCGTAGACCAGACCGAGCAATTAGCTATAGACCGCGCTTGCCAGCTATTTGGCGCGGCTTACGCAAACGTACAGCCAAATTCAGGCTCGCAAGCCAACCAGGGAATTTTCCTTGCACTACTTCAGCCTGGCGATACTATCCTTGGCCTATCCCTTGCCTGCGGTGGTCATTTAACACATGGCGCTTCTGTTAATATGTCCGGCAAATGGTTTAAATCTGTTCAATATGGCGTAAAAGAAAGTGATTCACTGATTGATTATGATGAAGTTGAGCGCTTAGCAAAAGAACATAAGCCAAAATTGATTATTGCCGGTTGCTCTGCATATCCGCGCATTATTGATTGGAAACGCTTCCGTGAAATAGCAGATGAAGTTGGTGCATTCTTAATGGTGGATATGGCGCACCTTGCTGGCCTGGTTGCTGCCGGAACTTATCCAAGCCCTGTGCCGCATGCGCATGTTGTAACTACTACAACGCATAAGACCTTACGCGGTCCAAGGGGCGGTTTAATTGTTGCAAAAGATGGCGATATCGTAGTTCGCAAAACTCCAACTGGTAAGGATGTTACTTTATCAGCAGCAATAAATTCAGCTATTTTCCCAGGTCTGCAAGGCGGGCCATTAATGCATGTTATTGCAGGAAAGGCAGTTGCGCTTGGTGAAGCACTAACTCCTGAGTTCAAAAAATACGGCCAGGATATTATTGATAATGCCCGCATTCTTGCTGATACACTAAAAACCCGTGGCCTTGATATTGTAAGCGGCGGCACTGATAGCCATGTTGTGCTTGTTGACCTTCGCCCGAAAGGACTTTCCGGCAAGGAAACTGAAGAATCTATGGAACGCGCTGGTCTTACTTGCAATAAAAACGCTATACCGTTTGACCCGGCTCCGCCATTTGTAACTTCTGGGGTTCGCCTTGGTACTCCTGCTGGAACTACTCGTGGCTTTGGCATAGAGGAATTCAAGCAAATTGGTAATCTTATCGGCGATGTATTAGACGGGCTTGCTAAAAATAAAGAAGATAATTCAGAAGCTGAAAAGAAAACACTTCTAAAAGTTAAGGAACTATGTGCGAAATTCCCTATCTATGATAGAAGTTTTGCTTAAAGACAGGTAATAGGTGGTGGGTGTTAGGTGATAGGGAAAATGCTTAGCATTTACTGTTATCTTCACCCATTACCCATTACCCATTACCCATCACCCAACACCCATCACCCAAAGAGAAAAAATATGCGTTGCCCATTTTGCGGAGCAGATGATACCCAGGTTAAGGATTCCAGGCCTTCGGAAGACGGAAATGCTATCCGTCGCCGCAGGTTTTGTACCGCCTGTGATTCAAGATTCACTACCTTTGAGCGCGTGCAATTGCGCGAACTTGTTGTTGTAAAGAAAGATGGTAAACGCAAAACTTTCGACCGTGATAAATTAAGCCGTTCAATCGCCCTTGCTGTGCGCAAGCGCCCGGTTACGCCTGATCAGGTGGAACTTGCGGTAAATAATATCGTGCGTAAATTAGAAAGCCTTGGCGAAAATGAAATACCTTCGGTAATGATTGGCGCAGCGGTAATGGAAGCGCTTGCAGGGCTAGACCCAGTTGCTTATGTACGCTTTGCATCGGTTTATAAAGAATTCCGCGAAACCAGCGACTTTGAAGAATTTATTGACCAGCTTGGAAAGGTTGCGAGTGTGAAAGCTGACTAGGATAATTTAAGATTTAAGATTTAAGATTGTAGATTTAAGATTTTTAGAATCATTTATAATTAACCCTCACCCTAACCCTCTCCCAAGGGTAGAGGGAATGCACGGGAACCTTGCTCTAGACTTGATTATGTGCACGGCACCTGTATACCCCCTCTCCCTGAGGGAGAGGGTTAGGGTGAGGGGGGATAAACCTAGGTTCCCCTATGTCGAATAACTATAATTCGTTTGATTCTTCCTTCATGCGCCACGCCCTTGCCATCGCAAATATGGCAGTTGGAACCACTGCGCCCAACCCTGCGGTTGGATGCGTTATAATAAAAAATGGTAAAATCCTAGCAGCAAGCCACACCGCCAAAGGCGGCAGGCCACATGCCGAAACAATTGCCTTATTGGAAGCCGGAAGCGCAGCAAATGGCGCAACCGCTTATGTTACGCTGGAGCCTTGCGCCCATCACGGCCAAACCCCACCATGCGCGACTAGCTTAATTAATGCCGGAATAAAGCGTGTGGTTATTGCCTGCACTGACCCATTCCCAGAAGTAAATGGCAAAGGCATAAAAATACTACAAGATGCAGGCATTGAGGTAATCACCGGAATATGTGAAAATGAAGCAAAGCAGCAAAATGAAGGTTTCTTTTCCGTTCAGCAAAAAAATAGGCCATTCATAACACTCAAAACCGCAACCAGTATGGATGGAAAAATCGCCCTTAAAAACGGTGTGAGTAAATGGATTACTTGTGAGTCATCACGGAACTATGTACATCTTATGCGCGCACGGCATGACGCGGTTATCACCGGAATTAAAACAGTTATTGCCGACGACCCCGCCCTTACCTGCCGTTTGCCGGGGATGGAAAATAGAAGCCCAACCAGGGTGGTTTTAGATAGTAATTTAAATTTACCAGTTACCAGCCAGCTTGCAAAAACTGCAAGGGAAATTCCTTGCTTGCTATTGACTATTGCAAAGACAATTGAAAACCAAACAGTTAAAATCCTGGAATTGGAAAAACTCGGTGTAAGAATAATTGCTGTAAATACAGCATCAAACGGTAAAATCTGTATGGAAGATGCGTTTGCTCAATTAGCAAAAAGCGGTGTTAATAGCGCCATGATTGAGGCAGGCGGTACTATAAACACCGCCGCACTTAACCTTGGTTTGGTAGATAGGCTGGCTTGGTTCCGCGCTCCTATCATAATAGGCAATGATGGAATTGCTGCAATTAATGATATGAATTTGCAAAATATCATTCATAATGGGTTTAAATTGAGCCACACAAGATGCTTCGGTACTGATACACTTGAAGTTTTCGATAAAAGTTAACAAATTATTAACAACAAGTTCTTGCAAAATATTAATAATTTATTAATTTAAGCATTATTGTTAAAAAGTTGAGGACATTGGGAATATTTTGTAGTATAATTGTATACAGTTAGGAATAAAGTTTACTGTATTAAAAAAATAATGAGGGGAAATATGGCTTTTGTTTGCTCAATTCGTTCTGCCACAGTAACAGCCATTGCTAATGGCGAAGAAATAAGTAAAGGCTTTGATGTAGGTAATGGAATTACTTCCGCGGCGCAGTCTATCTCTGGGGTTCGTAACTCTACAAATAATAGCCATGTAGAGCAAATGATAAATTCCAAAAATAATGGTATTGGCGGCAGAGGCTAGAACTTATACTATTTTCATTCAAATACAAAGTAGGAGTGCGAGGCGAATAAAATTTTAGCCTGGTAAACCTAGGTGGATTTTGAAAGACCCATGCAAGGCAACATTCGTAAAATATAGAATTGGTATTAATAATTATTTTTATTTCCTATAAAAGCGCCATCAGTTGGCGCTTTTATTTTGCTATAATTATACCTCCAGCATCTTCTGCAACGCTTTTCTTCTTTTCCTAATATTATATTCTCTTCTGGCAACATACATTGAACTGCTGAAAATAACTATCGAGCCGAATAATGTCCATATATCAATTATTTCAGCAAAGAACAGATACGCCAGAATTGATGTAAAAATCAGGCGGGAAAAGTCAAACGGCATAATAACGCTCATTTCCACACCTTTATAAGCTTTATTCATACAAAATTGCGATTCATTAGTGGTAATGCCAAGCAGTGCCAGCCATAATAATTGTATAATAGTTGGTTCCTGCCATACAAGCAGCGCTCCCGGCAGGGTCATTGGGGTCATGAAAAGCATCATTATAAACACCATTGCGCGCGGATGGTCTGTATGGCTTAGTTTCTTAATAAGTATATTAGAAACCGACCAGGCAAAGGCGGAGGCCAGCACCAGTAAGGAAGCATATTGGAAACTGTTTTGCCCAGGCCGAAGGATAATTAAAACCCCGGCAAATCCAATCGCAAGAGCCATCCATCTATGCAGGCCTACTTTCTCACCAAGGAACATTGCGGCAAATAATGTTGTAATTAAAGGTACTGCAAAAGTAAGGGCGATTGCATCGGTAAGCGGAATTATGGAAAGTGAATAAAAAAACAGGCTCATTGCGAACAGGCTGGATAATGAGCGCGAAAAATACAAACGGTAATTTGCCGATTTTAAATGCGGTATACCGTGGCTTAAAGCCCATGGCAGTGTAGCTGCAACCGCAAAAAGATTACGGAAAAACACCATTTCCAGTGGCGGCATTGATTCAGACACGTGTTTTGTTATGGAAGCCATTACGGCAGAAAGAAAGCACGAGCAAAGCATCCATAAAATGCTCTTTGCTTCGGGTGATTTATCGTGCAGGTGTTTTTTAATATAAGCTTGCATGGTGTAGGCTATATAAACCTATTTATAAGAGATATATAGCATTATTTATTGGCAGGAATGGTACATAGGTTGACTATACGCCAATATTCCAATAAAAATATATTAGTATACTCACTCTGTATATTCTTTTCAGGAGATATAAATGTTTGATCTTTCCATGGCGGAAACATCTTTAACGCTGGTTGTTGCGCTTTTGCTTATCGGGCCGGAAGAATTGCCTGGTGTGATTCGCGGAATACGTAACATCAGCCGTAAATCACAACAGACTTTTAAGCAGTTTACCAATTCTATAATGGAGATAGAAGAGGTTGGCGGGCTGAAGGATGAAGTTAGTAAATTAAATGCAGATATAAGAAAAATAATCGACCTTGATGGTAATCTTCGGGAAACTTACGATATTTCAGATATAATGCCGGAAATAGTAAGAAATAAACAATCAAGGGAAGAAGCGGTAAAAGATCCGGGGAAAGTGGTGGGTAGTGAGTAGGCTGGGCGAGCCTTTGAGTGATGAAATATATACTCATTCTGTTTCATCGAGATAACGCCTGCTTTTATATAGTAAGCAACTGGTAAGTAAGGAAAGTAAGGGGCTTCTGTTGCCCGGTGCCCCCCGAACCGCTGTAATGACTATTACGCAGCAGCGGCAATTGCTACTGGTGCGAAGTTGTCATTAGCTACAACGAAATTATCGTTTGCATTTAGTTTGTTTTGACTCTTTACGGTGATATCATGCCGGGCAAAAAAATCTTCTTTATTACGCACGTCGATCCTGTTTCGTCCCCACCAAGAGGGATTTAAGATTTTATGATTTAAGATTGCAGATTTAGAAGAAATTATTGAGATTATCTCTTTCTTTAAATCTAAAATCTAAAATTACAAATCTTCAATCCACCTTGGTGGAGACGCCGGGTACCGCCCCCGGGTCCGCAACGTCTATTCTAAGACATCATTTATTACCATATTTCCCTAAGGAACATACTCATTATAACAAGTTCTGAAAAGAAATGGAAGGGTTAATCAAGAAAAATGCAAATACAAATTGAAGTTCTCAAATATCCAAAATCTTAATTTAGAAATTGCAAAACTGGTTAGGAGAGGTATAAATACTTGGTTAAAATTATTCTATGTTAAGGCGAGTCGTAATAAGGGTGCCAAGTGGCCTATATATTTATGGATGAAAGTGGCTGTTTGGGTTTTGATTTTAATAAATCAAGGACCTCAAAATACTTTCTTATAACATTTCTATTTTGTAATAATAAACGTCCACTAGAAAAAATAGTAAGAAAAGTTTTCCAAGCTATGTCTCAAAAGCATAGAAATAGCCATAGTGGCACGTTGCATTGCCACAAGGAGGGCTTAAATATAAGGTTAAAAATATTTAATGAGTTATGCGAAAAGAATGATATTTCTATCATGATAATAAAACTTGATAAAAGAAAGGTTTTTACGCGCTTTCATAACGAAAAACACATGCTATATAATTATGCTACTAACATATTGCTCGATAGGGTGATTACTAAAAAATTAATACCAATTGATGTCCCAATACATTTAGTAGCCTCAAAAAGAGAGACGCATAAGCTATTGAATGAAAATTTCAAAAATGAAATTAAGAATGCGCTTTTAAATAAGCATAAAATTGATATAAAGATAGATATTAAAACACCTCAGCAGGAAAAAGGTTTGCAAATTGTCGATGCTGCCAGTTGGGCTTTATTCCAAAAATATGAACATGGTGATGAAAGTTATTATAATATATTTAAAGGCATGATAGTAGAGGAAAATACGTTATTTGAGTAGATGGGGTTTGGATAAGGTGAGCAAAAAGCCTTATATGCTATTTACAAAAAGCGTGGGATTAACCAGACAAGTTGCGAGGAACGCTACGGAACCCCACATATAAGGAACTTACTTTTGCTCAATTTGAGTATACCATTAAGCAACGAAAATGTACAGTAATTTGTGTACAGAAAATACAAAGGAATCAAAAAATGCCGCTAAATACCGCCCAGAAAGCTGAAGTTGCCGAGCAACAAAAAATCACCGCCCAAACCCGACGCGTTACGGTTCCGGCGCTTGAGGAAATATTATATGAGCCTATACCCGTTCTTGATCACGGCTTTGTAAGGCTGGTGGATTATATGGGTGATGACCAGGCAATAGTTCAGGCAGCCAGGGTATCTTACGGCATCGGCACTAAGCAGGTGAACCAGGATGCCGGGCTTATAAATTACCTGCTTCGCCATAAGCACACCACGCCATTTGAAATGTGCGAAATTAAATTCCATTTGAAAATGCCAATTTTCGTTGCACGTCAATGGATTAGGCATAGAACTGCCAATGTTAATGAATATTCAGCGCGTTATTCGGTTATGGATAATGAGTTTTATATACCATCAGCAGAAACACTTGCAGCGCAATCTACCAAAAACCACCAGGGCAGGGGGGAGGAAAGCCTAAGCCCGGAGGAAACCGCGCGGGTTATTGAAATCCTGAAAAGTGATTCACAAACTTGTTATAAGCATTATGAAGAATTGATGAATACCGATTCCGATGGCAATGTGCTTGATTCTAACCGCAAAGGCATAGCCCGTGAACTTGCGCGTATGAACCTGCCGATTAATATTTATACGCAGTGGTATTGGAAGATTGACTTGCATAATTTATTGCATTTCCTGCATTTGCGTGCTGATTCCCATGCGCAGTATGAAATCAGGGTGTTTGCGCAAAGCATGATGGATGTTGTAAAACGCTGGGTTCCGATTGCTTATGCTGCGTTCATCGACCACCGTGTTAATAGTGTAAGTATTTCCGGCAAGGGTATGGAAGTTCTGAATAATATGCTGCAAGGCAAGTCTGTTACGCAAGAAGCCTCCGGCATGAGCAAGCGCGAATGGGTGGAACTTATGGAAAAATTGGGAAAGGCGTAATATAATCGGATTTAAGCAGTTTTTGCTACATCCATTTAGCCGAAGCCAAGGGGATGTAGTGAGTTGCCGTCATGGCCCGAGTTTACTACTTTTCGCAAACTATAGGGCTATCCAGCTTTAATTATCTGGATTCCCCTATAGCTTCTTGAAGAAAGAAGCTCGGGGAATTACGAAAGCCGCAACATCAAACTTGAAATACTATAGTTGTGATTTGCCGGGCGTAGAGCCTTCAAACTTAAATCTCTATGTTGTTACCTGCGCCTCTGGCAGCTCTTTCCGCAGCTAATTTTTGGGCCATTGTTTTGCCTGGTTCTGGCTTAAATCTCTGTGCTCCAGCCCTTGCAGCTTTGTTTGTCATCGCTATGTTTTTACCGTTTTCAAAAACTTCATCTTCGGTTTTATTTCGCATGTGGGAGATACCAGTGCCATCTGGCAATATTGTAAAATGATCTACTACTTGATGGCGAGTTCCTATAAGATAAGGAGCAATTTCCATTGTCAAATCCATAGGAATTCTAGGTAACATTCCGTGAATTGCTCCTGCTGTCATGTAGTTTCCTTGAGTACGCTCCTCAATTTTCTGCCTTATTTCCGTTCTGGATAACCCTTTTATTTTTCCAAAGTCCCAGCCAATATCTGTACCCTCAGGACGCATAGCAAGATACTCTAGTGTTATATGACCAACTCCTGAAAAGTACGCTCCAGGAGTGCTATTCCATTGATGCCCAGCCAACTGTTCACGGCGAAGACCTGCCGTAACTGCATCAATTTCATAGCCCACCAAACCTCTTATCTTAGACATGGCTATATCAGGGGCGATATTTTTGCCAATCTCACTCCAAAGAAAGTTTTTTGTTTTATAGCCGTTGGTTTGACTCCAATCATGCCCCTCTAATTGTTCGCGTGAAACGCCCAGGCCAACCGCTATAATTTCGTCGAATTTTAATCCTTTTATCTTATTCATAGCTTCATCAGGAGCAACTCCATTTTCAATTGCTTTTCTTAGGAAATCCACTGTTGTACTGCCGTTATCACGAAGGCCTGAGGAATCGCTACCCCAGAAATGATCTTGCATCTGCGCGGGAGTAACGCCCATTACAAAAGCATGAATTTGGTGAATGTTTAAGTGATTTATATTTGTTAGTGCCATTGATGGACTAGTTTCTTGTGAAACTTGCATTAAAACTGCAGTTACAATCCTTTCTCTGTTCTCATCGGTATTTAACATTCCGATAGAACAGCAACCTTCACGTGTGCGATCTTCAGTAATGCCTAACACCATAAGCTTTTCCTTCGGTGATTCCGCTTGCATAAATGCTGCTTTTATATCAGGGGATAGCACCTCATCTGGTATCTGCCTTAACAGATATTCTTGACGTAAAAGATTGTTGCGCTCTTGCATAAAGCTTCTCCAGAACTACTTTCCAAATTATATCTACTAATATACCACATAATTATTAATAATTTATTACATTAGTGCACTTTAAAACCACACAATCAACATTGTACACAACCATTTTCATCCGGTTAAATCAAAGAAATTCTTTATATTATATTTATAGCCCTCTTGCAAAATGCCTATATTTGCTGTACAAGCCTAGCATCCGAAGCTTCAACACTATAATTCCCCCCGGCTTAAGGTTAAACTTATAATGGTACAAAATCATGTTTGCTGATGAAATGAATTTTGATAAGCTGCACGAAGAATGCGGTGTCTTCGGTATTTATGATCATCCTGATTCCGCCGCGCACACGGCACTTGGCCTGCACGCATTGCAACACAGGGGGCAGGAAGCAGCCGGAATAGTTACTTTTGATAATGATTTATTCTATACCCACCGCGCCAGCGGCCATGTGGGGGATAATTTTAACTCCCGCGAGGTAATAGAAAGCCTTCCCGGTGATTGCGGAATCGGACATGTGCGCTATTCAACATCTGGCGAAAAACACGTGCGCAACATTCAGCCTTTATTTGCGGAATTCACATTCGGCGGCCTTGCTATCGCACATAATGGTAACCTTACCAATGCGGCGGCCTTGCGCAAATCACTTATAAGTACGGGCGCTATATTCCAATCTACTATGGATAGTGAAATTTTTATCCATCTTATAGCAACCAGCAAATTTAAAAAAGTAGCCGATAGAGTTGTGGATGCATTGAAACAGGTGGAAGGCGCTTATTCACTGGTAGCATTAACACAGAAAAAACTTATAGGCGCGCGCGACCCTCTAGGGGTGCGTCCGCTTGTGCTTGGCAGGATTGGAAAATCTTACATTTTTGCATCTGAAACCTGCGCCCTTGATATAATCGGAGCCGAATATATAAGGGATGTTGAACCGGGCGAGCTTATTATTATAGATAAAGACGGACTGCAAAGCTCTAAACCATTTGCCCCGACCAAAAGCCGTTTTTGTGTGTTTGAATATGTATATTTCGCAAGACCAGATAGTTATGTTGAAGGCAAGCATGTTTACCAGGTGCGTAAAAATATTGGCGCAGAACTTGCGCGCGAAAGCCATATAAAAGGCGATGTGGTTGTGCCGGTTCCAGATTCTGGTGTTCCAGCGGCTTTGGGTTATGCGGAAGCTTCAGGCATACCTTTTGAGCTTGGTATTATCAGGAACCATTATGTTGGCCGTACTTTCATTGAACCTAGCGATCAGGTGCGCCATTTGGGGGTTAAACTTAAGCATAATGCCAATAGTTCGGTGCTGAAAGGCAAGGATGTTATATTGGTGGATGATAGTATCGTGCGCGGCACTACTTCCAAAAAAATTGTTAATATGGTGCGTGATGCAGGGGCAAAATCAGTTCACATGCGCATTGCCAGCCCACCTACCACAGACCCTTGCTTTTATGGTGTTGATACACCTGATAAGGAAAAGCTAATTGCGGCTAATAACAGCGTTGAAGAAATTGCAAAGATAATAGGGGTTGATAGCCTTGCATTTGTTTCAATAGATGGGCTTTATCGCGCAGCAGGTGAGGCTTCCCGAAATAGCGGAGCGCCGCAATTCTGCGATGCCTGTTTTACCGGGGATTACCCGATTTCTATAAAAGAATGTAGCGGTGAGGCGAAGACAGCGCCGTTGTTTAAAGAAGGTAAGAGGAAGTAAGGAAAGTGGCTAGTTATCCGTCATCACCCGAATTTTTTCTTCAAAAATTATAGGGTGATCCAGATAAATATGCTGGATGGCCCTATAGTTTGCTAAGAGTGCAAACTCGGGCCATGACGGATTTAACAACCTGTATAGCGGCAAACCCGGATATGGTTGAACAGGCCCTAAATACTAAGAGTAATAATTAATGAACTTAAAAAATAAAATTGCCCTGGTTACCGGAGCCTCGCGCGGCATAGGCGCTGCAATTGCCAAACGCTATGCAGATGAGGGCGCACATGTAATACTGGTTGGCCGTACTGTAAGCGGACTTGAAGAAGTTGATGATTATGTAAAAAGCATCGGCG
Organism: Alphaproteobacteria bacterium UBA6187; assembly: GCA_002422795.1. Taxonomy (GTDB): domain Bacteria; phylum Pseudomonadota; class Alphaproteobacteria; order Rickettsiales; family UBA6187; genus UBA6187. The sequence continues at coordinate 13,765 of DITJ01000031.1, forward strand.
GTAATTCTACCATCGTACCGCTAGACCTCATGCAGCACAATAAAATAGATGAACTTGGCGGCATAATTGCGCAAAGGTTCGGCAAGCTGGATATTCTGGTTGGAAATGCCGGAATGCTTGGGCATCTTTGCCCGGTATCCCATATTGAACCAAGCGTTTGGGAAAAAACATTCAGTTTAAATGTAACGGCAAATTACCGCCTAATCAGAAGTTTTGACCCGCTACTAAGGGCAGCAAGTGCCGGCAGGGCTATATTTGTAAGTTCCGGTGTTACAAAATCTGCAATGCCATACTGGGGCGCATATTCTGCAAGCAAGGCTGCTCTTGAAAAAATAATTGAAATTTATGCTGCTGAAATTGATAAAACCAATGTAAGGGCTAATCTGCTTGACCCTGGAATGGTTGGAACTGATATGCTTAACCAAGCAATGCCGGGAATGGATATGAATAATTATCCAAAACCAGAAGAAATTACCGATATTTTTGTTGAACTTGCAAAAGAAAGCTTTAAAGAGAATGGGAAAATATTAGTAAGTAGTGGCAAGAAAAAATAGTGGTAAGAAATATACTGCCATCTTACCTGCCACTACTTAATCTTACCACTACTTACTACAAAGAGATACTTATGAAAGAAATAGAAACAATATATACCGATAAAAAAGAAGTTTCTTGCAATGGCGGTGTGCTTGGGCATCCGAAAGTTTATCTTAATATGGCGCCTGCCGGGGAGGTTGTTTGCCCTTATTGCAGTAAGAATTTTATTTTAAGGAAGGAAGAAGCTGTTAAATAAAGCGCCTGATTGTAACATTATCATACAAGTCGTTAACAAAAGTTAACGCAATCTCGTTACACTTCATGAGGAAACTCTTTTTTATTAATGAACTATAAATTCTTATAGCGCATCATCTAAAAATGCATGGTAACAAAAAATATAGAGGGTAAGATGTTAAAGAAAATTGCTACGTTGGGTTGCTTGCTGGCGCTGGTTTCTGCTTGCGGTGATAGTGAAGATGCAAAATTTACCAAGGTTAAGGCCTTGCAAAAGAGTGATAAAAACCTTTCTTGCCGCGAAATATTACTTGAAATGAATGAAGCTAATTTTTACGATAAAATGGCTCATAAAAACAGGGGTGTAAAACTTAAAAACGTATTAATGCCACTTGGTTATATTTCCACTTATATGGATGCAGAAGACGCTATAGGTGCAGCAAGGGCAAGGGTTGAATATCTTGATAAGATATATGAAATAATGCGGTGTGAAGACCAGGAAAGGGAGTTCGAAAAGCAATCATCAAAGGCTGCTGATAGAAGAGGCTCAAATAGCCAATATTCTAGCAGTGATTCAGTTAGATATTATTACCTGGATAAATAATACGGGCTTTCTTATTAGGCCCTGTTCGAAAACTTAGGATCATGGAATTATAGTTAATCTACTATAATTATAAATAAAAAAAACCCTCTAATAGAGTGTTTTTTTTAAATTAATATCAGCCCTTAGCGTTATCAAGATGGGCTTTTGCACTTATTCTTATCACCATTGACAATTTTATCTGCAAGTTTTTCCAGAGATCCGGTTTTCGCTTCGCACATAAAAGACAATCCCATAGCTCCAAACCCAACCGCAGATGTGACAGCTGCGCTTATACCAAATGCAGCTGCCGCAAAACTAAATAATGGAAACGCCAGCAACCCCAAACCGGAGCAGACTGCAAGGCTAATACATGCAGCGCCAGCAACTAAAGACAGGCCCTTATACATCTTTGACATAAAACTACCACTATACGGAGTTTAATATTCAGGCATCACACTTTACAGTATAAGAATAAAGCAAGTCTTAAACTTTCAGCTATATAATAAATTGCTATAATAAAAGAAAATCCTCCCATTCCAGGAGGATTTTTAACTTTAGTTCCAGTAAATCTACAGCTAAGAACATTATATCAGCTAACTATAATGCTTTAGTAGCAGCTTCAACTTTGCTATCAGCAACTTTGGCAACATGAGTTGGATTTCCAGCCTTTGCTATCAATAGATTTCTTCTGAAATTCAGATGGCCTTCTGCGCCTTCCATTGCCACGCCGGAACCAATAACAGCGCCACCAAGAAGTCCTGTTGTTAGTGGGGCGCTTAGTCCAATCCCAGCAGCAATTGGAGCGATAAACGGCAGTGCCAATAGTCCGAAACCTGAACATACCGCGGCAGCTATTAATGCACCACCTGCCAAAATAGCTAAATTTTTCATCAACGACATAAATAAACTCCTTTAAATTATTTTAATGTAATTTCTTAACCATTAATTAGATAGTAACACAAATTTATTAAACATTTATTACAAAAGCCATATTTATTGAAAAAACTTAACTTTTTATTAAATCACATCAACAAGATTAAAAATAACATTAATTTACAAATGGATACTTGCAAGAAAATTTATGAAACTCCTTGATTTCGATCAAATTTAATCCTCAAAATCAACATTTTCTTCGCTATACATAGAGTCATCATCTTCAAGAGGCGCACTTGAACCTTGCATCTCACGCATCAAATCTTCAGCAGCTTCACTTATTTCCTCACCAGCCTGGCTAACTTCCTCAACACCATATTCATCAAGCCTTACTTTTTCCTGGCAATTCTGTATAAGAAGCTCACGTAACTGGTTAACATCAACCTTCCTGCCAGCAATTTCCCTTAAGGAAACAACGGCATCCTTATCATTATCCCTATCAACAGCAATCTCCCCACCTGAGGATATAAGCTTTGCGCGTTGCGCGGCTAATGCTACAAGCTCAAAACGGCTTGGTACTACTTCTGCGCAATCTTCAACGGTAATTCTTGCCATAACTTATTATCTCCTAATTTATTTGGTGTTACTAATAGCAGGATTTTCATAAGTTGCAAGTATACATGTAAAGCAAAAAAATAATCAAATGCATTACTTATGTAGATTCCTTATTAATCACCCGCGTTGTAAGCTGTTTTAGCTTTGTAATGGCCGCTTCATCGCAATGACAAGACGGCTGTTCAAAAGTTAAAATGCTATAGCATTTCCACTACTTCTAAAATCACTACAGATTGGGCGTAAGGGTAATCATCACTTAATGAAACATGGCAGGCAACTTCTTTGCCTCCGGAAACATTTTTAAGGAGTAATGTTGCGCGACTGTTGGGAATTAGTAATGGCTTGCCGAGCGCATCATTTTCAATTCCTATATCCTTGTGACTTAAATGCTGACCAAAACCAGTCCCCACAGCTTTGGAAAAAGCTTCCTTTGCTGCAAAGCGCTTGGCAAAATGTGCGGAAATTTTCTTTTGGTTATCAGGGTTATAGCGCTTCACCGCTTCAACTTCATAATCAGTAAAGTAATTACTTTTGAATTTTGCGGGAGATTTTGCGAGCAGCTTCGCTATTCTTTCAATATTAACAATGTCGCTGCCCAGGCCGATGATCATAAATTCGTTTGTGGTTTGTGGTTTGTAGTTAGGGATTTTAGTGAATTGCCGGAATTGTTTTATAAGTAACTGGATTCCAGATAGTAAGTTCGGCTAACTCATGAAAACGTCTAAAAAAGCCAGTTTCATGAGAAGCCTCTCTAGCTTCTGGAATGACAGCATCCGCTAATTCACTACAGACCCTTAAAGAGCGATAAACTATCAACTACCTTGCCTCATCCATCACCTGGCGCATTTTCCTTACGCTTTCATATAGGCCTGTAAAAATTGCCTCACCAATAAGGAAGTGGCCGATATTAAGCTCCACAATATTACTAATGGCTGCGATGGCTGGTGTTGTTTCATAAGAAAGGCCGTGACCTGCGTGGCATTCCAGCCCTAACTGCCCTGCAAGTTTTGCACTTGCGATTATTTTTTGCAATTCAATTTCCCTGGCTGCACCGAGAGCATGGCAATAACTGCCGGTATGAAGTTCCACAATATCAGCATGTAGAATGCTTGCCGCTTCAAGCTGTTTTTCTTCGGGGTCGATAAATAATGAAACCTTAATTCCTGCATCCTGCAATCTTGTAATAAAAGGCTGTAGCTTTTCTTTGCCAGCATAAACATTAAGTCCGCCTTCGGTAGTTACTTCGGTGCGTTTTTCTGGCACTATGCAACAGGCATGTGGTTTTATATTCAAGGCGATTTGCAGCATTTCATCAGTTGCCGCCATTTCCATATTAAGTGGAAGCTGGCTTTCATTCTTTATTCTTACTATATCATCATCTTTAATATGCCTTCTATCTTCACGCAAATGCGCGGTGATTCCGTCAGCCCCGGCCTTCTGCACAATGGCAAGCGCGGTTATAGGATCCGGGTGCGAGCCGCCACGGGCATTACGCACAGTTGCTATGTGGTCTATATTAATTCCAAGGCGTAAATGTTGCATAAGTAATTTATAAATTATTTGTATGGGTAGTAATAGCAAAGCTAAAACATATTGTCACCTTTGAAAAGTTAATATGCGTAAAAACCTTGAAAGAGGTGATGGGGTGATATATTATGTGTGCACTGGGTGAATGCCGAAAATATAAAGGATTAACTATGCGGATTTTTTTTCTGATAACTTGCATAATAGTGCTGCAGAACTGCACCAGCGACCCAACTAAATATGAACTTAGAAGCCCTTGCGTATCAGCCTCCAGCGATAGCGCTCATGCGCCGTGCAATCGCAGGCCTATAGCAGGTAACCAGGTTGGTTAAGTTTAAACTATAGCATTTCCCATTTTAGGCTGCAGTATCAAACTCGGGCCATGACGAAAATAAAATATGTCTGGTTGGAAGCATAACTTATGTCAGCGGCTCCGTTAAATACCTAATAGCTTAACAATTTTTAAAGCACGTCATCGCAAGGCCGAAGGCCGTGGCGATCCAGTTAAAAGAGTTTTTTTAGCAGAGATAATATATCGTTCTTACTGATAGGTTTTTCTCGTAAATATTATAGAAGCTGGATTGCCACGCAGCTTCGNNCGCTGCTCGCAATGACGTTCTTTAAAATCTGTCGGGTGGAAGCATAACTTAGCGGCCTTAAAAGTGTGTTATTACTATGTTTTCTCCTGCTCATTCCCTGCCTCTTTGTAATAAAAATCCTGCGTGAAATATTGTGCATTGTAAATGCAACACGTAATTATAAAAGTTTTATTACAGATAGCATAAATTGATACCGATTTTTAAATTATCCCATCCTTTCGTTATATGGAGTGTATGTCCACGAAAGAAGGTTTATAATAGTTAAGTTGCTGTATGGAAATAATATTTCCAGGCCGGAGTAATAATAGCTTAGGAATAGCTTGATTTTGGCATGTTAAAGTAATATCAATATTGGCAATGGTAAGGTTTGAAGGGGAAAATATGAATAAGTTGGTTATGTTTTTATTTGTTGTTATAAGCGGTTTTGCTGGCGTGGCGAGCGCGCAGGTGAAAGATAAAGCGTTTTACGACTGGACCGTTTACACCATGACCATGGATGGTAAAAAAATCTGTTATATGGCAAGTTTTCCAAAAAGCAAATCAGGTAATTATAAGAAACGTGACGAGCCTTATTTCATGGTAACTTACCTTGGGAATGATGTTGCTGAAGTAAGCTCATCTTCCGGATATAAATATAAAGACGGCAGTAAGCTTAGCGTTGAACTTGGTACTAATAAATTAAGCATGTTCACTAGCGGGGAATTAGCGTGGGCAAAAGACCGCCAGGCGGATAAGGAATTTATAGCGCATATGAAAAAACAGAATGATATGCGTGTGAAAGGCACATCTACGAAAGATAGCTATTCAATTGATAAATATTCCCTGAAGGGATTTAGTGCAGCCTATGACAGGATGAAGGGGCTTTGTAAGTAGTGGAAGGAGAATGTAAGAATGTGAGAATGTAAGAATGTTTGAGTGCAGATTTATTAGTTACTAATCTTACTTCTTCACTTTCCTTACTTACATTCTCACACTCTTACATTCTCATACTCTTATACTCTAATATTATGAAACCAACACCACCATTCGTATATATAACAGGCGCAGGCCCCGGAGATGCAGGGCTTTTAACCATGAAAGCTTATAAGCTTATCACTGAGGTTGCAGATGTGGTGGTATATGATCGCCTGATTTCTGATGATATTATAAACCTTATCCCACCTGCTGTTGAGAAAATTTATGCAGGCAAATCCTGCCGCAACCATCACATGACGCAGGATGAAATCAATGCCTGCCTTGTTGAAAAAGCCAATGAAAATAAAGTTGTTGTGCGCCTTAAAGGTGGCGACCCTTTTATATATGGCAGGGGAGGGGAGGAGGCACTCCATCTTATAGAAAACCAGATTCCATTTGAAATAGTCCCAGGCGTTAACGCTGCAGATGGCTGCGCGGCTTATCAGGGAATCCCGCTAACCCACAGGGGGCTGGCAAGCAGTGTGCGGTTTATCACGGGCCACCAGCAAAAAGGTGAGCCGATGCAGCTAGATTGGAAGGGGCTGGCGAATGCCGATACTACTTTAGTAATTTATATGGGGCTGACCCATTTAGAAGAGCTTGCTAAAAACCTTATATCCCATGGGCTGGATGCTGGCACGCCTGCGGTTGCAATCTCCAATGGCACTACTAAAAATGAAGCGGCTTGTTTCGCGCCATTATCCAAAATATTTGAAGAGGCTACTAAGGCAGATCTTAAAGCACCTACGATTAGTATTATAGGCAAAGTTGTTGGGCTTGCAGGGATGATTGGGAAGAAAAACTAAACCAGAATTGCTATATATGTTAATAGTAACATTAATAAAACTTACATAAAATTTGCAATTTACCCAAAAAGCTGTATAAGCATAGCCCTTGAATTTATAAAAGGGTGTAAATTATGGTAGTAGCAGCGAATCTTGGCTTTCCGCGCATAGGCGCAAAAAGAGAATTGAAAAAAGCAGTTGAAGCCTATTGGAAGGGTGAATCAAGTGCTAGTGCGCTTCAGGATGAAGCTAAGAAAATCCGCGGTCTTAACTGGGAAATGCAGAAACAAGCTGGAATTGTACATATCCCATCTAATGATTTCTCATTTTATGATGATAAAGGTCTTGATATGATAGCGCTTCTTGGCGCTGTGCCAACACGTTACCAGCATGCAGGCGGCAATGTTAGCCAGGACACTTATTTTGCTATGGCGCGCGGCGCGCAAGGTAGCGGGCTTGATGTTAAAGCTATGGAAATGACCAAGTGGTTTGATACTAACTACCACTATATCGTGCCTGAATTTGAAGCTGGTCAATCTTTTGCGGTATCAAGCAGCAAAATATTTGATGAGTATCTTGAAGCGAAAGCTCTTGGAATTCAAACCCGCCCGGTTATACTTGGGCCTGTTTCATTCTTACTTATTGGCAAAACTCATGATGCCAGCTTTAACCAGTTGGAATTATTGCCGAAACTTCTTCCTGTTTATGAAGAAATATTTGCAAAATTAAAATCACTTGGCGCTGAATGGGTGCAAATTGATGAGCCTTGCCTGGTGCTTGATTTGCAGGCTGACGCGGTTGCTGCTTATAAGAAAACTTACTCCTCACTCAACTCTTCTGGACTTAAAGTGCAGGTTTCTACATATTTCGGTGATTTGAAAGAAAATCTTGATGCTATTATTGGCGCGAGTATTGATGCGCTTCATGTTGATTTAACCCGTGCACCTGGCCTTCTTGATAAAGTTCTTGCGAAAGCTGGCGATAAATTGATTCTTTCCCTTGGTGTTGTTGATGGCAGAAATATCTGGAAAAATAATCTTGCTGAATCTATCAAAACTGTAGAAAAAGCGGTTGCGGCACTTGGTTCGAACAGGGTTATAGTGGCTGGAAGTTCTTCCTTGCTTCATTCTCCGGTTGATTTGGCTTCCGAAACTAAAATGGATGCAGAACTTAAGGCATGGCTTGCATTTGCAACCCAGAAAATTACGGAAATATCTACAATTGCAAAAGCTGTGAATGGTGATAAAGCTAGTGTGGCTGCTATCTTGGAAGAAAATTCGGCTGCGCAAGGCTCACGCAAAACTTCTAAGCGCATTCATAATGATAATGTTAAGAAGCGTGTTGCTTCTGTAACGAAAGATATGTTTGAGCGTAAATCTCCTTACTCTGCCCGTGCGAAAGTTCAGCGTGATGAGCTTAAATTACCTGCGCTTGCAACTACTACAATTGGTTCATTCCCGCAAACTGCGGAAGTGCGCAGCAAGCGTGCCCAGTTTAAGAAGGGTGATTTAAACCAGGCTCAGTATGATAAATTCCTACAGGAAGAAACTACGCGCTGCATACGCTTCCAGGAAGAAATCGGTCTTGATGTTCTTGTTCATGGCGAATTTGAACGTAACGACATGGTGGAATATTTCGGTGAACAACTTGGCGGATTCGCATTCAGCGAGTTTGGCTGGGTGCAAAGCTATGGTTCGCGCTGCGTAAAACCACCAATCATTTTTGGTGATGTTTCCCGCCCAACCCCTATGACTGTAGAGTGGAGCAAATACTCACAAAGCCAGACGGAGCTTTACATGAAAGGCATGTTAACTGGCCCTGTAACTATATTGCAGTGGAGCTTCGTGCGTGATGACCAGCCTCGTTCTGAAACTTGTAAACAGATTGCGCTTGCAATCCGTGATGAAGTTGTGGATTTGGAAAAGGCCGGAATCAAAATAATCCAGATTGATGAAGCGGCTTTACGTGAAGGTCTGCCACTTCGTAAAAGCGAGTGGAGCCAGTATCTTACATGGGCGGTTGATTCATTCAAACTTACTGCCGCAGGTGTTGAAGATGGCACTCAGATTCATACTCATATGTGCTATTCTGAATTTAATGACATTATTAAATCTATCGGTGAGATGGATGCTGATGTTATTTCTATTGAGACTTCGCGCTCGCAGATGGAATTGCTAGAAGCATTTGCTAACTTCAAATATCCTAATGAGATTGGGCCCGGCGTTTATGATATCCACAGCCCACGCGTACCGACTCAAGGCGAAATGGAAGACCTGCTGCGCTTAGCGCTTGCTAACCTTTCACCTGAGCAGCTTTGGGTTAACCCGGATTGCGGCCTTAAAACCCGTGGCTGGAAAGAAGTTGAGCCTGCACTTGTTTCAATGGTGAAAGCTGCTAAAGCTGTTCGCAGTGATATTGAGAGTGGAAAGATTAAAAAGGCTTCATAAACTTCAACCAATAATTTATGTTAAAACAGAAAAGGGAGCTTCGGCTCCCTTTTTTATTGGAATCACTATAATTAATTATGGTATTTTTATTATAAAAATACGTAAATATAGCTAAAAACTAATAAAATTACTCATTTGTAAAAAATCTTTAATAAAAGTTGTGCATTATGATATAGAATAAATCATAAATTGTTGGGTAGTTATTATGCAAAGTAAGTTATTAAAAATGTTACCTGCTGCCGCGATTGGACCTATCACATATCAGCTTTCTAATAAATATGGTACCCAATCTTTCTCCGATTCTGCCACCCCAATACCACCACAAAAAGACCAGGTAACATTTAACCGCTTTGGGCTAACACGCGAACAACTGATAGATGGAACGCATTTTGTAAATAAGTTTTCAGCTGCGGTTTTATTTGCTGGCTATGGCTCTTCCCTGGTGCATGGGGCGGCAACAATTTTAGGTAAGCCAGACATCGCTAATATAGGATTGCATGGCGCAAGAATAGCGTATAATGCACAAACTGCTGCAACTTCTGGTCTGAGATTTGCTACAACGAATGATAAGGGGCGTGAAAATGATGACGCTCGTTATGCTGCAACTGTAAGTAATATTGCAAGTGCTATATCGGTGGGGCATGGCGTTGTAATTACAGCGGGAAGATTTATACCAAGTGTATTAGCTAACCCATATATTGGTGCATTCAGGGATTATTCAAAAACCTCGGCATTCAATGCTACTGCCGGTTTTGGAACGACAGCTGCATGGCAATATAATAAAAGTGAATATAGAGAATCCGAACATAAATTGCAAAGTATTGAATATGAAATAGGTATACAGTCAAAAGTTCCGAAGCATCAGTCTGATGCTGCCGTAAGAGCAAATGTTCCGCATATTACCAGAAGTGAATATGTGGCTAAAAATATTTCCTATAGTTTAGGAAATATAGCCGCAGTTGGCGGATTAATGACAATTCCTGAAGCGGTAATTAAACCTAATTTCCCAAAGATTTATGAGCAAATGGTACAGTCTTTTGGTACTCAAAATTTAGCAAAGGCAGCAAGGTTTGGCGGCGTTACCAATGGTGTGGGATATGCCGTTGCTTCAGTTGTTTATCCTGTATTAGTAAGTGATAATTATACAAGTAAGGATCGCCGCACCTCAAGGGAGAAAGGCGAGGAGTGGGATCCTATCCATGAAAATGGTTTAATACAGGGAGCAATTTTAGGATTAGGGCTTGTATCTGCTGCTGCAATAATGGCTTTAAGGCACAAGCATCCAAATAATATTATTATAAAGAATTTAGCGCCTTATATACCTAAATTTGAAGGCAAAGCAGATTGTGTTGCAGGCGTTACTTTTGGGACGTTTGCTGTTGCTATGCACGCCATATCTAACCGTAGGGAGCCTCAGGTTGCAGATTTACTAAAAGACCCTGGGCAATCAAGAAGGTGGTGGGCAGGCCCGCGCATGGCTTATCAAGGTGATGTACTTGAGTATATTAAGAATACTGATCCGGCTTTATCAGCAGAGGAAATAGATAGAAACCTCCGTAAATTGGCAAGTAAGGTAAATAGTACCAAGAACCTGAAATCTGAAGAAGAATTGGCAAAAATGTCCACTGAAGAAATAAGGAATCTTCTGGAAAATGGTAAATATGAAAAACAGCTTGTTAATGAGAGGCCAAATGGCAATGATACGATTCGGGTTATGGCCGAAGGTGATGCTGAGGATTCCCGCTTATTCTGGCCAGGCGCACATTATGCAGCTGCAATCCGCTCGGATATAGCAAGAGGCAAATATGCAGAAAAAGATAAAACTATGATGGAAAAAGTAGGGGAGGTTTTGGTTGATCCAATGACGGACAGGAGAATGCGTGCAATTGATCAAGATGACATGTTTAGAATTACACTTGATGAAATCTATGCGGAATCAGACATTTCATTTGTTCAAGCTTTGTTAAGAAATAGAGAAAGTTCGGCAAAAGATAAAGGTATTGGCGATTAGCTTGTATTTTTATTTAAGGCATTGATCATATCAAGGCCTGTTACAAAAAGCATTAAATGTTTATGGTTTGTAAGGGAGTATTTATTTAACTGCTCCGGCTTTTCATAAAGAAAAGCCGGAGGGTTATTAAATACGCAAATATCCATAACTAATTTCCTTGATTTGGTTTTATCCAAAAGCTCTATGATTTTATTATATTCATTCTGGCGTTTGGCTATCCAGTTGCTATCTTCAGATTTACAGGAATGACCGCCCGATTCATCAGGCAAATAGGCGCTGATTGTGGGTGCGCCGAATTTGAGTGTATACAGCCACCTAAGGCGTATCCCGGCATTATGCTGCTGCTCTGTTATAATGCCCTTGCTAAGGCATAAATCCAGCGGTTCTATGGTTTGGTTCTGCATTCGTTTTGCTTGAAGTTCTAAGGTGCCTTTGTCTTTGCCTGTTTCATAAGTTTTCCTTGGGCGGCCACGTCGTTTTGAAAAAGCCATAAATTTTCTCAACATATTAATTAATAATAGGGTTTGGTGACTTAAGGTTAATAGCTTCAAATAACCCTTTTCAGCCCATTATCTGTTTTTACAGCACTCATATATCTAGCTTTGCGGATACGTTTAAGCTGCAATTTTCTTTTGTTTATTATGCTGCTGTTTTTAATGGCTTTCCTGGCGCGGTCTAGTACGAAGGCCGGGTTCATGCCTGCCATTTCGCAAACAAACAGGAAATCTTTATCCTGCATTGAAAACCAGATAATCGCCCTGGTTTTTTCCTTGCGGGCTATGGAATTTGTGGGAGCGGAAGTTGCATCAAGCACAGCTTGCCTGATTACAGCTTGCCATAATGCTTGCTCTTTAAGGGGTTCGGGACCTTCGCAGCCGAAGATGGATTCGGCAGAATGTTCTTTATATGAATCAGTTTCAAGATAATCAGCAGGTAAAGTTATTCCAGAATCTAAGGTGTTATTTGACATAATATAAAATCCTTTATAATTGTATTAACCGCAGTAAAAACAATTATAGGTTGATGCGGTTGCTTTATGCAAGTGCTTTTATGCCTATTCATAATATTTATTTTATACATCTTGTTTGTTTTGTAAGATGTTGTATCAAAATGGGAAATTGCATATGTTAATTTTCTATGCAAGGAGTTGATAGAATGGTCACTTATGATATATGATACTTTAATTATATAGTAATGTTCTACGTCAAGTTGAATAATATATAGCATTTCCCATTTTCATTTCTACGTCGTTATTCTTCGGATTCATAAAATTCACGTAGTAAGTCTACGCTAAAATTTTATTCACCTTGAACGCCTGGTAGAAATAAAAAGCGGAAACGCTATAAAAGCCGGATTGATAGGTAATGCACATGCAGAAAAACCAATTTGCTATAAAACATTCACAAAGCCTTGGCAGCCTTTACCGGATTATTGATAAAGCCATCCATAACCTTGAAGAAATGTTGTTGGGCGAAGAATTAACCGAAGCGCAACTAAAAAAATGGGAGATGCTTTATGGCAATAAAGAAACCGTGGTTTCAATAGCGGTAAAACTTGTAAGTATGTTAGGCAAAATAATTCCAATGGAGCAGAAAGTAATGACGGCAATAAATAATACCAAAGAAAAGAAAATCCAGGATATATCAAAGGAAGATGTTGAAATTATTAAACGCTACCTGGAAAAAGTGAGGGATACGGAAAGCGAGGCAAAAATATGTGATAATGGTGAGCCGGGTAAGGTGGGGGGATAAAATCTTAAGCTAGTTAATTTCCTTCCCAAAACCCCATAAACCTGTTAATATTATAATCAGGAATAGGTTTTTACTATTCTTAGGAGTTATGCCTCCGGGTCTTCAAAAACCTCGCAACAAACGGCAGTAGCATCTGCCGTTATCAAACTGCTGCTATCCTGGTTCTGTCGGGGTGGCGGCGTATACAACAGGCGCTTGCGCTAAAAGCGCTGCGGTCGATTTGTTGCGACTTTTGAACACCCCGGCATCATGTAACAGTGATGCCATTTTCATTCAAAATGAAGGGGTTAGTGGTCATGGAGATATTCTCAAAGAACAGTTCTATAGTTGAAATGCCAAAACCAGTTTTTGATAAATCCGGCTATGCTATTTTCTTTGGAAGGGTTAAATATATTATGGAGTATATGGTTTTACTGATGGCAATAGGGTTGTTGTTGGTGGCTATAGTTTACAGCATTACATATGGCGGACTTTACCTTGCCTACATATATGATAGTTTTGTAGATGCGAGGTGCGGAAGGTAATATCACTGCGCATAAGGCTGCATTGGAACCGGCATCTGGTAAGGAGCTTGTGGTGCGTCAGGATATTGCATATTTCCAGAAGTATTGCTTGCGCAGCCTTTCTGGTTAAAAATTTCAGTAAGGTTTTTTATCCTTTTGGTGGCGGCACTATCAGCAGCCCATACCTTATACACAAATGCATAATTAAACATATGGCTGAACTTGAAGTGGTCATCAGCATGGGCATCTTTCTTTGCCTGCTCGGCAGATTGTATTTCATAGGCAAGCTGCTGGCAGTTAAGCTGCTTTTCATCGCCATTTTGTACGTTTATGGATTTTGGGCCGGAACAGGCGATAAGTGTTATTGCAAGTAATGGGAAAATAAGTTTATTCATTTATATTCCTTTTGAAACCTGTGATTGAAATTTAATCTTATAGCAAATTGTTTGTTTTTGCTAGCGTTTTAAGTGGAGCATTTGCAATTTTGAATAATTGCTTAAAAAGTGAGTTGTACTAATTCTCACTCAAGCTGTCGATTTGGATGCGTGTGTTTTTTGTTATATAGTCATTTTACTTAAGAATTCCCCACTACGTCATTGCGAGGTGGAGAAGCCTTTGTTGCAATCCGGAAAACTTAACAATACAATCCAATGCCTTATAAAGAAAGACCTGGATCGCCACGCCTTTGGCTCGCGATGACGTAGTGGGGAATTCTTAAGCTAAATTACTATATAATACCAATTCCTTATCTGATTGCCCGCGCATGTGCGCTGCGGAATCGCTGTGCTCACGTATGTTTAATACGCTCAGTTCTCTGCAGATGAAACTCACGGCGGATGGATTAATAATAAAATGGTATAAATTTATGGCTTAAGTATATATTCACCATGACAGCTTGGATAATCAAGTGATATATTATAAGCTGCAGCGACACCGAGACTACCGAACAGGCAGCCACCATTAACACTACTCCAATAACTAAATGCCATGAATTTTCCTCGTCTTGGTTTTCCATCATCAATTTTTGTATCAATAGCAAATGCTGCTTTTGGGGTCATTACAGCTTGAGTAGCAGAAGCACCATTACCTGCTGAAGGAGTGGAAACAGTTAAAAACAAAATGGCTTTATAGATTTGTGTTATTTCTGGGGCTGTTAATTGCCAGTTAGGATTAACAGATGTAAAATATATCTGGTTCCCAGCAATCATACCTTTTCTCTTATCTATTTTTAATGATGGATAGCCAATATCTAGAACATAAGTGTTATTATAGGAGCCAGGAATTAATTTTGCCGCAGCAAGATGTTGAAATAACGTAAAATGTTCTTTAGTTAAATCGGGTAAAGCAGCAAAAGCATAAGTTTCATACATGCCATTACCATTACCATTTGTTACTCCAGGCCAATAGCTAGATGCATTTTTCATATCACCAGCCATTGCATTATACTGCCCTCGGAATGCATTAAATGCGGTGGAATACATCTGTAAATCAGAAACTTGTGCGTTGATTCTTGCGGCTGCAATTAAACCTCTTCCTGCAGAAACTCCAGCAATTATCAAAGCAACAATTACAATTACAATTGAAAGTTCAACAAGAGTAAACCCTTTGAGAGATTTTCTGGAATGGAATGGTAGCCTTTTTTTAATATATTGCATAAAATAACTTTTATTATGTAGCAAATATAAGCCGCAACAGCGAGGGTGGTTTCAAACCTATACACGAATCAAGTAACAATTTGATTGTATAAGAATTCTATTGTGTCGTAAAGCTAAATTACCTGGAAAACATATGAAAATATATAACGAAACATTTCGTAATGCGGTGCTGCGCAAAGATTTTGGCAGTTTTATCGCCAAGGCTTTCGGTAGCACCGACCCTAATTCAGAATATTTACATAACTGGCACATAGATTTAATTGCTGACCGCTTAGAGCAGGTTACCGCAGGAAAAATAAAGCGGCTTATTATTAACATGCCGCCTCGCAGTTTGAAATCTGTATGCGTGAGTGTGGCATGGCCTGCGTGGTTGCTGGGAAATAACCCGGCGTTGCGGATTATGGCGGCAAGCTATAGCGCGGGGCTTAGTGTAAAACATTCTGTGGATACGCGCCTTATATTGTCATCCGGTTGGTATGGGCAGGTTTTCCCAGATACGGCGATAACTGAAGACCAGAATGAAAAAACTAAATTTGTAACTACTAAAAGGGGTTTCCGGTTTGCAACCTCGGTTGGTGGTACGGCAACCGGGGAGGGGGCGGATATTTTAATCGTGGATGATCCGCATAACCCATTGCAGGCGGCAAGTTTGCTACAGCGAAACCATGCTATAGACTGGTTCGACCAGACATTCTCCACAAGGCTTAATAATAAAAAACAAGGCGCAATAGTGCTGGTTATGCAGCGCTTACATGTAGATGATTTAACCGGTCATCTGCTTAAAAAAGGCGGTTGGGAGCATTTATGCCTGCCTGCGGTTTTTGAAAAACAGATGCTGTATAATTATAGCAAGGTGACAAAAAAGGTGAGCGCGGGGGATTACCTGCATGAAGGACGTGAAGGGGTGGAGGAAATAAAACGTGCCAAACGGGAACTTGGCAGTTATGGGTTTGCAGCGCAGTATCAGCAAAACCCTGTGCCTGTGAAGGGAGGAATGGTGGAAATGGGGTGGATTAAAAGATTTGGCGTTGGTAGTTTATCGTTAGTCGTTAATCGTAATTCAGATAACGACCAACCACCAACGACTAACCACCAACGATTTCAAAGCTGGGATACCGCCATAAAATCCGGCTCCGGCAATGATTACAGTGTTTGCACTACATGGGCAGTTTCGGAGCATAAATATTATTTGCTGGATGTGATGGCACAAAGGCTGGAATATCCGGCGCTGAAAAGGGCGTGTGTTTCTATGGCAGAAAAATGGAATCCAAGTGCTATTTTAATTGAGGATAAGGCTAGTGGGCAATCTCTTCTACAGGATTTACGGGTGGCTACAAAATTTCCCATGATTGCCATAAACCCAAGTGCTGATAAAATTACCCGCTTTGCAAGGATAACGCCTTTATTTGAAGCCGGGCATGTATATTTACCCGATAGCGCAAGCTGGTTGGTTGATTATGAGTCGCAATTACTGGGGTTCCCGAACATCACACATGATGATATGGTGGATTCCACCAGCCAGTTTCTAAACTGGATAAGGGAGAAGAAGGAAGGGCCGAGGGTTAGGGGGCTATAGAGGCTGTTCGTAATTTTTCTGTGTCTGGCTGCAAATGGCGTTTTTGCTGTGCTCCGATGCTCACGTACATTTAAGTACGCTACGCCTCGGTGCTCGCCAACCCACCATTTTCGCCAAAACACAAAAAGATTACGAATAGCCTCTTAAAGGTTATCGTTAATATCAGCCTTGCCTTCCTGGGCTTGCTGGTTCCTTAAAGCATCACGGATTACTTCAAGCGGCATTTTCATCCTGTTTTGCTCGGTGTTTTCCGAGATGATGTCATTAAAAAGCATGCTGGCTTCAATCTTCTTTGCAGATATCCTGAATTTCAAGGAGTTAAGCCTTTTATTTATATCATTTTTCTGTGAAGGGGATTCAGGAATCATATATTTTCGTGTGAGTGTGAATTATTGAATTTATTATAAGAAAAAATCTTAGATTTTTCTATCTTTATAATATAAATATTCAATGCATAGTTGACACGGGAAATAATCTCTATTTGTTAGTATGTTATGTTGGTGGGAATATTAATTTCCGGTAGGGTTATATATTATCTTATTTTGCATTATTATGAAATTATAGGATGAGATAAGAAGGTAAGAGCCTGGAATAATTATCAGATATTGTCATTCCAGAAGCTAGAGAGGCTTGCTCATGAAGCTGGCTTCCTTTCGCCGTTTTCATGAGTTAGGCGAACTTGCTATCTGGAATCCAGTTACTTTGATTATAAGAAGCTGGATTCCAGATATTAATAAAACCTAGGATTTACTAAGTGCGTAAATCCAATGTTTTCTAAATTCTGGAATGACAATATCCGGTGATTCGCTATAAGTTTTAAGAAGTTATTTTTTACTTACACGGAAATGTTTTTGCATAAGCTGCATATAGGGCAACAGCGGCTGTGGTTGTTTCGGATATGGAGCTATTGTTTTTTACCCAGTCATTTAATATGGCGGTATTCTGGATTTTAGGCAGGGCTTTGGGAATGCAAAAAGGTGGCTTCCTTGTAAGCTGCTCGGATATTATCATGCTATCAAAAAACCCCATCATATAACCCCTGCAAACTTGCGATTTTTCTGCATCAAATTTTTGTCCTAAAAAACCCTTCTCAGTTTCCGCGCAATATTCCTTTAATTCCAGAGCTGATAGTTCGGCGCAGTGGGATGCGTGGGGGAAGGAGAGCAGGATTGCTATTACAAAAAATGGCAGAATTTTATGCGCTTTTAACATTTTTATTCTCATTACTTTTTAAAGCGACCCGCTTTTAGGTCATAATCATTCAAGGAACCGAACATGCCCAACAAAATAACCAGAAAAACTGCTCTTGTGAAGATAATTAAAAATAAGTTCCTGGGCAAAAAGAAAGTTGCCAGGAAAAATTATGATTTTTCTGGCACAGGCATGTGGCAAACATATTATAATGCGCCAGGAAAACCTGTTTGGAGCGGCCGGAATTATAGTAAATTCTCCGATGAAGGGTTTATAAGGAATGTTATAGCGCACCAGGCGGTTAATATTATTTCTAAAGGTGCAGCAAGTGTTCCCTGGGTGGTGCAGGGTGATAAAAACGGCAAGGTTGCTAATAAATTGCAGGAATTACTGCATTACCCTAACCCTTCAATGGGTGCATCGGAATTTTTTGAAGCGGTTTATGCCTATAAATTAATCAGCGGCAATGCTTATGTGCAGGCAGTACGCAGCGGAGACGGCATGGCGCAGGAGCTGTTTACGCTCCGGCCAGATAGGGTAGCGGTGATAGCAGGTGGTTCATGTATGCCAGCCGGATACCGTTATAGCGTGAGGGATAAGGTAACTGATTTTAAAGTGGATAGGCTTAGCGGGCAATCGGATATATTGCATTTGAAGAATTTTCATCCTCTGGATGATTGGTATGGGCTATCTTCTATTGAGGCTGCTGCTTATTCTATCGACCAGCATAACCAGGCAGGTGAGTGGAACCAGGCGCTCTTACAAAATGGTGCGCGGCCTAGCGGGGCTTTAATTGTAAAAAATGGCAGTGAAAATGGTTATTTAAGCGAAGAGCAATATAACCGCATCAAAAACCAGATTGAAGAAGCGCATTCCGGTGCTGCTAATGCAGGCAGGCCTTTGCTGCTGGAGGGTGGGCTTGAATGGAAGGAGATGAGCCTTTCACCCAAAGATATGGATTTTTTAAATGTTAAGAATAGCGCGGCAAGGGATATTGCACTGGCATTTGGCGTGCCTGCGCAGTTGCTGGGAATTCCTGGCGATAATACCTATAGTAATATGGAAGAGGCGCGCCTGGCACTTTGGGAGCAGACAATTATTCCGCTTATTGAGCATACCGCATCAGCCTTAAATAACTGGCTTGTGCCGATGTTCGGGAATAATTCTGTTATTACATATGACAAAAATTCTATCAGTGCATTACTGGTGCGCCGTGAGGCCTTATGGGCAAGCTTGAAGGATGCTGATTTTATTAGCGATGTTGAGAAGAGGAAGATGGTGGGATTATAGTATCACCCAAGGATGCCTCTTTTGGTTTTTTTGCATTCTCCCTATCTACAAAACTTAATCCAGAAAAAGGTATATAGTTTTCTATTTTGGATGTTGTGGAGTTATCAACGAATGCATCTCTAGTTCGCTTTAAATCTTTTTTGCATGATACTGCTTGTGTCATTAACTTCCATATTTTCACTCTCTTCTGATATTGAATTGTTAATAGATTTGTTCAGCTCGAATGCCTAGTAGAAATATAAATTTATAAATGGCATTTGCGGTTTAGAATCTTTGTCATTGGAATTATTTGCGACCTAGTGTATCGTCACTTGAATACTTGCGGTGAGCTACGCTGTTTGTATGCTTGTTTGATGGTTCTTCCGATTCTATATCATCTCTTTGGAGCTTGCTTAAGTCAAGACCAAGGCCTGTTCTATGTAAGGAACCTTTTAAACCTAGTTCTTTTAAAATATTTCGTGATTCTTCTTTACTATGTTTTCTTATTGGAGGAAGGGAGTATTTTGCCTGGTTATCAAAATGCGTAGGCTCTACAAATAAACTTGTTCTGGAAGTGTTTTCCCGAAGTTCTAGCCCAGATGAAAAAATAGATTCTGGTGGTGTTTCTTTCCTAGCTTTACGTTGTTCTTCTTCAAACACTTGAATTGCCAGCTCTTCCGAATAGCCAAAATTATTTATTAATAAATTGATAAATAAGGCTCTGTCATCATTTAAACCATGTTCGTTTGACATAAGAATCCCCTGTGTTTCCTCAGTAAGGATAAAATATACCAGCTTTTTATTAAACTAATATTACAAATATAATTCCATAGAGAAAATATATGCACAGCAAAAATTCGGATATTTCCTTCTCCGTTAAATCCATGCAGGAAAATGGGGTGTTTAGCGGTTATGCCTCGGTGTTCGGGGTGGTGGATAGCCAAAATGATGTGATTATGCAGGGAGCTTTCGCGCGTAGTTTAAAGAGGAGGGCGGGTGAGGTGAAATTACTGTGGCAGCACCAGGTGGATGAGCCGATTGGCGTGTTTACCGTTATACGCGAGGATTCGCACGGGCTTTATGTGGAAGGTCGGTTATTGCTGGATTTGCAACGTGGAAAGGAGGCTTATTCACTCCTTAAAAATGGCGCAATTAACGGGCTTAGTATTGGCTATTCGGTTGTGGATGTTGGATATAATGCAGAAAATAATATCAGGCTGATTAAAGAAGTGGAATTATGGGAGGTGAGTTTGGTGACTTTTCCGGCGAATGAGGCGGCGGTAGTGATGGGAGTGAAGAATTTAGGAAAGAATAAGAAATCAAGCGACCCTCACCATTGCGCTCTCACAGTGGGAGTTGATTCTGCGATTGTGGATTCTATCGATAGGGCGATTAATGTGCTGGTTTATTAGAAACTGTAGCTAATTGATTTTATAGCTGGATATGTGCTCTGTAATCCCGGGATTTAGGATTCATTAGAATTTATACTTTATAAATTCTTAGGAATCATTAATACCCGGGATCCATATCCCAGAGTCTTTTATAATTACAAATGGCTCTGGAATATGGATCCCGGACACCAACAAAACCTAAAATTTGCTGAAGTAGCAAATTAAGGTTTTTTAGGTTCCAGGATGACAATGCCCCAAAATTTTACTATAGTCGTATATATTTTCACTTATCCATGCAGATAATTCAGCTTCGGTAATCATGCCTTCGGCGAGTTTTAGGAAAATGATATAGCAATCTTCCATTGTAACAGATATATCAAAATCATTTATATTCAAAAATAATATACATGCAACTAATGCAGTACGTTTATTGCCATCAATAAATGGATGGTTCTTCGCTATGCCAAATGCATATGCAGCGGCCATATCTTCGATTGATGGTGCGGGATTACCATAAAAATAAAGGTTCTTCGCCCGGTTTATTGCTGATTCAAGAAGGCCTGCATCCCTCACACCATCGCCGCCGCCATGCTCGGAAAGCTGGCGGGAGTGGATTGAAAGAATAGCCTTTTCATCTATCCAGATGGGTTCCTGCATGTTATTACTCCGCTAATTTTTTTAATACAGTGCGGTATTTACGCATGATCTTTTCAGCCAGATCCATTTGCATAGCATAGTTATCTTCATAAGGCACAAGCTTGATGCCATCTGGCGTTTCTGAAACATAAAGAAGATCACCCTTGCCAACATGTAATTTAGCCAGAATTTCTTTAGGTAGGATAACGCCAACTGAATTGCCTATAGTAGTGATTTTTAATGGTTCCATGATTTTTTACCTGTTTATGTTTTTTCTCATTATAACATTTGTTATAACGTTATGCAATATATACTAATTCCTGCGGTGATACTTGCAAGCTATCGGCAATTTTGAGGAGTTGGCCGAGTTCCATATTATATTCACCACGCTCCCGGCAAAGGAGAAAAATATGCATAGGACATGCATAAAAATAAACCAACCTCGACTGAGAGTTGGGAAGCGATTGATTGAAGGTGTTTTGTAGCACCGTTGATTTATTTATAATGGTTTGGATGGAATTTGTAAGGGAAGAAAGTTAAAATCCACCAGGCCATTGTCTTGCTGAATGCAGCACTTGTAGGATGTGTATCTGGTTATTTTTTATACGGTAAACCAGTATGTAATTTATCATTACAACAAATTCGTGAGTGCCTGTTACCCTGCCTTGTTTGCCTATATATGGATGCTGGGAAATAACTTCTGCACCGCGGCGGATTTTTTCAATAGTTTCATCCGCAGCAAGCTGGTTATCCTGTGCTATATAATCAGCAATATCTTCAATATTTCTTTCAGCTTTTAATAACCAGCGTATTTTCATTATTGGTAATTTTTATATTTATTTGTAAGGCGTGCTACCTCTTCATCTGATGCAAAATTCGACTCATCATCAGCTTCAAGCAAAGCCAGTTTAATCTGCTCCACCTGCCATGCCTGAATTGCAAGGTAATTATCAATCGCCTCGTTCACCAGCCAGTTGCGGGAGCGATCCATACTTTGGGCAAGCATATCAAGTTTCTGTTGTTTTTCTTCATCAATGCGGATTGTAAATGCCATGGTTAACCTTCAGGGTTCAATGTGGTTCACTTGTAACCATAGCATATAATCAAATAAGCTGCAATGGCAGAAAGCAACAATTTATTACCACAATTTCTTTAACCCAATGGAGTATTACTATGACTACAACAGAAATCAAAGCGCGCATTGATAAGCTTGGAAGTGCCTGGGAGCAGTTTAAGGATGTTAACGACAGGCGCTTAAAAGAGGTGGAGAGGAAAGGGGCAAGTGACCCTATTACCGATGCGCATCTTAACCGCATCAGTGAAAAGATGGATGAATATAAGGAAAGGCTTGGGAAAATGGAGGCATCTTTCCGCCGCCCGTCTTTCGGGGATGGCAGCAATTTTGTTATGGAAGATGACTTGAAACGCGCTCATAAAGAGGCTTTCCGCAGTTATTTAAGAAAAGGTGTGGAAGGTAATTTATGCAATCTGGAAACCAAGGCGCTTTCGGTTGCATCTGACCCCGATGGCGGCTACCTGGTTTCCCCGCAGCTTTCTGCAAATATTGTGAAAACAGTATTTGAAACTTCCCCTATGAGGCAGATTGCAAGTGTGGAGATTATTTCCAGCGATGCGTTGGAGGTGATTGAGGATAAAGATGAAGCGGTGGCCGGCTGGACGACAGAATCTGCTTCGGTTTCTGATACTGATACACCGCAGATGGCCAAAAAATCTATACCCGTGCATGAGCTTTATGCACAGCCAAAAGCAACCCAGAAACTTATTGATGATGCGGCAATTGATATTGAAGCGTGGCTCGCAGCCAAGATTGCGGATATTTTTGCACGTAAGGAAAACACGGCTTTCATAAGTGGTGATGGCGTTGGCAAACCGCGCGGGATATTAACCTATACAGCAGGCACCAGCTGGGGGCAGATTGAGCAGGTGGCATCCGGCTCTTCTGGCGCGGTTACTGCCGATAAGCTGATTGATTTATTCTATTCACTCAAGGAAGTATATGCAACGCACGCGGCATTCCTGATGAACCGTTCTACCGTGGATGCGGTGCGCAAACTGAAAGACACTACCAACCAATATATATGGAGCCCTGGAATCGGCCTTGGTGCGCCAGATACGTTACTTGGCGTTCCTGTGTACCAGGCGGCTGATATGCCTGTGCCTGCAGCAGATAGCCTTTCAATTGCCGTGGGTGATTTTAAAAGCGCCTACCAGATTGTTGACCGCGCGGGAATCCGCGTGCTACGCGATCCATTCACAGATAAACCGTTCGTGAAATTCTACACTACCAAACGCGTAGGCGGTGATGTAGTGAATTTCGAGGCGGTTAAGATTATGAAGTTGGGTTCTTAAGGAGTGAAAGAAGAGTGTGAGAATGTAAGAGTGTAAGTTTTTATCAGCTCTTAGAAGTTGGCATGATTGCTTTATCTCTTCACTCACACTCTTACACTCTAACATTCTTATACTCTAATAAAGGAATAAAAAATGAGAGACTTACACAATAATATAAAAGTAGAAAAAGCACTTAATACAACCGCGATTTCCAGCGATACTACCACTACTGGGAGTATAATAGATATGCAAGGCTTTGGGGCGGTGGAGTTTATTATCCAATCGGGCACTTTAACCGATGGAAGCTATACGCCGCTTATTGAAGAGGGTACGCTTTCTAACCTGGGGGATGCAACCGCAGTGGCGGATAGCAATTTATTAGGCACGGAAGCTGACGCGGCTTTTGCACTCACTGATGATAATAAGGTTAAGAAAATCGGGTATATAGGCAATAAACGCTATGTGCGGCTTTCGATTGTGTCTGCAGATACTACAACTGGCGGCACTGTTTCTGCTGTGGCGGTTAAAGGAAATGCTGGTGATAGGCCGGTGGCTTAAGTTGCGTTTGTCGTGGGTCGTTTGTCGTGAATAGTATACTTTCACGATCAACGATTCACGAGCCGCGATGCACAAAATTTAGAAATATGGAGTAAAAAATGACCAGCCAAAAAACCTTAATTCATAAAACAGCGGCGATGCAGGAAAATGATATAAACCAGCTAAAATCCATAGTTGATAAAGCAGTGCCTGAACCGGGCATTAGCATGGCCGGGCAGGTGCATACGCCCATAAATACAGTAATTAAACAGCAATCCAGCCTGGGCAGGCATAATAAAGGTTCACAGAATTTCAGGGAATCTGCCGGGCAAGTTATGCTTGATATAGGCAAGGCGATTGCAAGATATGGGAATAGGAATGGGTAGTATCGTTTATCGTTTATAGTTGGTGGTTGGTCGTTTTCGATAAACGATAAACTACCAACGACAAACCTTCTTAAAAGGAGATATCCATGACCCACACACACGCACTTACCCTTGCTTCTGCGCCAGCTACAGAGCCACTGACACTCGCCGAAACGAAAACTTACCTGAAAATAGAAAATACTAATGATGATACGCTTATCACCAGCCTGATAACCCTGGTGCGTAAGGCGGCGGAGGATTTCCTCTGTGCCTCGCTAATTACGCAAAGCTGGAAAATATCTTATGATAAATATGCGCCCTCTTGTGTTTATTTGCCTATGGGGCCGATTATAGCTATTACATCCGTTACTGTTTTTGCGCGCGATGGCAGCAGCTCGGTTATGGCTGCAAGTACTTACTATCTTACATCGGGTAACCGCAAGCTGGTGTTTGATGCCAGCCCAATCGGTCACCGCATTGAGATTATTTATACGGCAGGATATGGCACAAGCGGTGCTTATGTGCCAAGCCCAATCAGATATGGGATGCTGGCGCATTTAGCTGCTGTTTATGATGGCAGGGTGGGGGATAGGGATATCCCAAAGCAGGCGGTGGAGTTTTATTTGCCGTATAGGGGAGTTCGTTTGTAGTTTATCTTAAATTATAGTGGAAGGAAATATTTGACTATTTGATAGATATTAATATATAATTGGTGCAGGAAGGGATGAAACCTTGTTGTGATTTGCATCCCCCCTTTTTAATATTAGCCTAGAAATTTAATAATTTCTGAAACTAACTCAAAAAATAGCCAGGTTATGTCGAGTAACTTGGCTATTTGATCAAGTTGATCCATTTTCTCCTCCTATATTAGAAGTTAAAACGAACCTGCTTGAATAGCTAAGCTAACAGGATTTTATTCCCGCAGAACCCGCAAAACAAAGCAGGCCCCCATACAGACTATTATGTATGGGAAACCTATAATAGTGGAATGTTGTTTTTAGACAAGTTAAAGTTTAGAGGTTTTGCTTCCATATATTCCCAACCCCAAACGGATAAGTAAATGACCACAGATTATTTATACGAACTGCAAAAAACCATAATTACCACATTAAAGGCGGATGCGACCTTAAGCGCTATGGTAAATGGTGTATATAGCAACTTGCCTGGGGATGCCAAATACCCATGTATTGCGCTGGAAAATATTGCAGCAAGGGATTTAAGCACAAAAACTGCCAGGGGCTTTAATGTTGGTATTGATATAAAAATACTCAGCCGCGCCCGCGAAAGCCAGGAGGCATTGAACGTGCTGGCAGAGATTAGGCGGATATTAGATGGTGCAAGCCTTGCCCCTTCGGGGTGTGTTGTAACATCTATAAGGGAATTTAATAACCATATCACGCGCCTGGCGGATGGAGTTACATGGAGCGCAAGTATAGGCTTTATTGTGATATTGCAAGAAGGCAGCGGCTTTGTTGGTGATGGCAATGATTTCATTATTAAAATCGGCAATGGTGCAACCCCTACGGAGGTGTTTACAACCATAGGCGGCTTGCGAAAGGCTGATATAAGCATTGCCAACAGGCTTGTTGATTGCAGCAATATCAGCTTTGGCAAGTGGCGTAAATTAGTCAGTGGCGCAGGCATTGCTTCTGTTTCGGTTAGTGGTGCAGGATTTTTCACTGATTCAGCCGCAGAAGAAACCATGCGCGCAAGGGCTTTTTCCGGGATTGCTAATAATTATGAAATCCTGCTTGGCAATAATGATAAAATCTCCGGTTCTTTTATAGTATCCGCATATAAGAGAAACGGAAATATGGATGCGGTTGAGGAATTTATAGTGGCGCTGGAAAGTGCGGGGGAGGTTAGTTTTGCGTGACGAAGGTGGGCTAATTTGCTATAGCCTAAGGCATTTCCGCGAAGCCTTCATCTATAACTTCCACTTTGCTTGCTTTTTCTTCCGGTTTACATTCGGTTTCCTGCTGGGCAGTGCGTTTGGCATGGGATGCGCGTAAGGCTTTGGTTTCCATTCCGGTTAGTTCTTTTCCTTCTGGGGGCGGAGGTTCGTTGCCGAATAATATTGCAGCGCGGGTTACGGCAATTTTATGATTAGCATCTGTATATTTACAGAAAATCTTTTCATTTTTTTCAGTATCATCAATTTCAATGATATTACATGTTGATTTATTAAAGAACTGATCGGTTTCAGGCCCTATAATCTGGCGGGATAGGTTAATGGCGGTGTGTCCCATATATTTGCTTTCAAACCCGAAAACCCTTTGTGTGCATGTGAATGGAGTGCAGTTTTCTAATTTTGCAGCATATTCAATACAGCCACGGTTACTGAAAAAATAGAATGTACCTAGAGAAAGGGAGGCTATCAGCGCAATTATAAAGATAATGCAGTTACGCAGGAAGTGGTCTTTTTCAAGGATGATACTGGCCACTATTGCAGATTCCTCAGTTAATATTTACCAATATATTTGTTCATTATAATAGGAAATTATTAATAAACTATTAAGAAAATATAATAATTTGATGTATTGAATTATTTATTCTTTTGCTTAAGTAACCGTAAATTAAGTATTTTATTGTAAAATAGTAGTAATAATTATAGAAATGCCTGAAAAACATCGTTCTTGTAATAAATCTTTAATATAATTGTGTTATTGTTATATTTAAGGTTAAAGTAAATATGTAAATTAACTTTTAACTTTATAAAATGAGGAAATAATATGTCAGCAGTTGAAAAAATCGCAGCCCATCAGGATGATATGATGAAAGAAGTTCAGCTAGTGCAGGAGTTGATGTCTAAAACTCCAACCGGCCAGAAGATGATGGCAACTTCTGTTGCTATGGCGGGCACACAGGAAATGAATGACTTGATGACGCTGATAGGCGATCCTGCCATTCGTGAAGAAGAACGGATGCTGCTTGCACAATATATGGGTGAAATGCTGAAGCGTGACCCTAAAAACGGTATGCAGTTATATGCACAGTATTTGAAGTCTGTGGCAGAAAACCCGCAATATGCCGATAGAAAAGATTTTTACCTTGCAATGAGTGATACTGCCCTGGCTGTTAATGGCACTGCCGAATACCAGGAATATATTATTGCATATGGTGAATTTGAAAGTGATAAATCCGTAGAGGCGAAAGCCGCTCGCGAAGCTACGGAAGCCATGCAGGCTAAAATGAGGGAATGGGCGGAAATATAATATAAATTGGTTCCGGCTTTTGGTTGAGCAGGAGCCGGAAACTAAATTATAATTAGGCAAGGAGATGTTTATGGTTGCTAAAACAATTGAGCAGATTAGGAAAGAGATTGAATTTGAAAGAGAGCAGGGGCAAATTAGAAAAGAATTGCACGCTTCTTATGAAGACAGAATCTCCGAACATAAAGAGAATGCCGGTACAGCAGCTGTTACTTCTGTAGTTGGTGGTATCCTTATCGGTATTGGTGTTGCTTTATTGCCTGTGATTGCGCCTCTTGGGGCTTTGCTTATAATGGCAGGTGTTGCAGCGGCCGGTTATGGTCTTGCTAAAGGCGCGTATGAAGCAAAAAAAGTGCTGCATGATATTCCAAAGGAGGAAAGGCAAGCCAGGAAAGATCTTAAAGAGGGGATTAAATTAGAAAAGCAGACGCTTGGAGAAGAAGCGAAGGCTGAGATGGAGAAAGCTAAGCGGGAAAAGGCCGTTGCTGAACAAAAAGCTGAAGATGAAGCTGATAAAACAAAAGCATTGAACAAAGAACTGAAAGATAAAAAAGTCATTGATGCTTCTACAGATTTATATCACATGGCTGGCAATATTGATTCCAGAGCCAATCATATGGAGAAAATAGTTAAGACTCGGTATTCTGATAAGTTAGGAGCTGGTGATAATGATATTAACAAGGCCATTGCTACTGTTTTAGAAAGTATACAATCGGATCCGTCAAGAACTGATTTATTTAATCGTAAAAATGGTAGAGACCAGATTTTGAAGAGTTTGAACAATCATATTGATATTTCTTTAAATAGCACTGTAACAGGAACTGTTGATTCACAAACAATTCTTTCCTGGGGTGAAGGTTTAGGTTATGATCGTGGTGTTCTTGATACTAATTTTGGTAATAGACAGGCTGCTGCTGGTGTAGGTGCTGGTTTAGGTGGTGCTGCTGGCGGTGCTCCTGGCGGTGCTGGT
>DITJ01000038.1 GCA_002422795.1 Alphaproteobacteria bacterium UBA6187
TTATTGATATCAATAAAACAGATTTCGACCTGCGCCTTGGTATTTTGAAATCGAAAGTGGCACAAATGAACTGCGTGGATGTGCCGCTTGATGTTATGGAATTCCTAGCTGCTAAAATAACTTCAAACACACGCGAACTGGAAGGTGCATTAAACAAGGTGGTTGCATATTCAACCCTGGTTGGCAGTAAATTAACACTGGATGCAACGAAGAATATACTTTGTGATTTATTACGTGCTAATGAAAATGTTATTACAATAGCGCAAATCCAGAAAAAAGTTGCGGATCATTTTACTATCAAAATTTCTGACCTGACTTCCGCGCGCCGTTCAAGATGCGTGGCAAGACCAAGGCAGATTGCAATGTATCTTTGCAAGCAGCTAACTTTACGCAGCCTTGCAGAAATTGGCCGTAAATTCGGTGGAAAAGACCATACAACAGTTATACATGCGGTAAAGCGCGTTGAAGAACTTATGAAAGGC
Organism: Alphaproteobacteria bacterium UBA6187; assembly: GCA_002422795.1. Taxonomy (GTDB): domain Bacteria; phylum Pseudomonadota; class Alphaproteobacteria; order Rickettsiales; family UBA6187; genus UBA6187. The sequence goes on from DITJ01000038.1 coordinate 483, forward strand.
GATAAGGAATTCGAAAGGGAAGTAAGTTCCATTACCAGGAATATTAATGGGGTGGAGTAGGTAAGCCTGCTTTTATAGTAATTTTACTTAATAATTAGTCATTTTATACTCAAAATGCGTTATGTGGTATGTGCCCACGCGCAGGAGCACTAGTGTCCGGTAAAAGATTTATTGACCTCGTGAAGTTAAGACATACAGTATGTTTGGTGGAGTTTTGATTAAATATAACTTAGAATTGAAAAGGAAGCGCCCCTCACCCCTTGTACTCACTACTGTCCGGGGAAAATAACTCCCCTGTTCAAAAGTAAGAAACCATCACCCTAACCCTCTCCCACTGGGAGAGGCTTGTAGACCGAAAAAACAGTACATAGGTACTGTTTTTTCTAGTACAAGGGGTGAGGGGCGCTTCCTTCTTAACAGGGAAAATATTTTCACCGGACGCTAGTGCGCCTTCGCGGGAACACGTGCCACATAACGAATAATAAGGAATTTTAAAGTAAAACCACTCTAGATAAACTACTTGGCAATGCGTAAATAAAAATAAAATGTACTATACATAACCAACTGATTTCACAAAATTCTAACTCCAAATGCAACTTCAAATTAAAAATCCGTTATGCAGCAAGATGAAGCCTTTGATTTGCTAAAAATGGGAAAAAATGTTTTCCTTACAGGCGCTGCTGGCTCTGGCAAAACATACCTGCTTAATAGATATATTAACTACCTTAAAGATAATAGTGTAAGCGTTGCTGTTACAGCGTCCACCGGCATTGCTGCAACCCATTTACAGGGCACTACCATACATTCATGGTCGGGTATGGGTATCAGGGAGAGTATTTCTGATAAAGATTTAGAAAAATTACTTACAACTCCGCGTGTAAAGAAGAATTATAAGAGTAAGGTGCTGATAATTGATGAAATATCCATGCTGCATAAACACCAGCTTGATATAGTGGATGCGATTGCTAAATATATACTTGAATGTAATGACCCTTTTGGTGGGATGCAGGTTGTTGTATGTGGTGATTTCTTCCAGCTTCCGCCAGTATCTTCTGGGCCATCTTATGGTGAAAAGCAATTTGCTTTTGAAGCAACTGCATGGAAAAATGGAGATTTCCACGTTTGCTACCTGCATGAACAGCACCGCCAGGGCGATGACCCTCTGATCAATGTTTTAAATGATATACGCAGCGGCACGGCAGGGGAGCATACCAAAGTACCGCTCCGCACCCGCTATAAAAAAGAGCCGCATGGAGATATGCGCGCAACCAAGTTATATTCACGAAATGTGAATGTGGATGCCATTAATGAGCAGGAACTTGCTAATATCGCTGCTGATGCCAAAATATTTAAGATGGGAACCGAAGGCTGGGGCGCGCTGGTTGATGGCCTTAAAAAAAGCTGCCTTGCGCAGGAAACCCTAAGGCTTAAAATCGGCGCCGAAGTTATGTTTATTAAAAACGATAACATGGGCAAATTTGTTAATGGCACGCGCGGTGTTGTTGTAAATTTTGATAAGTCGGAAGGCTGGCCGGTGGTAAAAACCTATGACAATGAAATCATCATAGCCTATCCAGAAGAATGGAAATATGAAGATAACGGCGTAGTGCGGGCAACTATTACGCAATTACCACTAAGGCTTGCCTGGGCAATTACTATCCATAAAAGCCAGGGCATGACGCTTGATGCAGCGGAAATGGATTTAGGCGACGCATTTGAGCCTGGTATGGGATATGTTGCGTTATCAAGGGTGCGCAGGCTTGATGGCCTTAAACTTATGAACCTTAATGAAATGGCGCTGAAAGTGCATCCTGCAATTTTGTTGCAGGATAAGGTTTTTAAAGAGAGTTCTGCGGATGTAGTAAGGCATTTGCAAACATTGTCTGAAAGGGATTTGGCGGAATTGCAGCAGGAAACACTTATAGGGCGTTTCCGTGGTTATAAGGCTAAGCTTGCCGGTTCACATTCTGCGGGCAGCATCCCAAGTTTAAAAGAAAAGGCTCCTAAACTGCACAAAGAAAAGCAAATTCCTACCCATATTATAACTTTTGAAATGCTGAAAGAAAACTTATCACTTGAAGAAATTGCAGAAAAACGGACTCTTTCAGTTAAGACCATACTTGGCCATATTGAAAAATTAAGGGGCCTGAAACAGATTGATAATTCGCACTTATCATATTTAAAAGATGTTATTCCCCAGGAAGATTTTGATATTATCCTTGCTGAATTTAAGAAATCGGAAGATGGCAAACTAAAACCAATTTTCGATAAATTCGATGGTAAATATTCTTATAGCTATATACAGGTGGTAAGGCTGTTTGCTGTTTAAATATAGTAAATCTCATTTTTATTTACGCGTTGTTATAAAATTTATCAAGCAACATTTAATGAGCGATCTTTTCTTGATTTTTCAAGTGCTTCCACATGTGAAGGTGAATTGCTGCCAGGACTGACAGTTTCAAAACACTCTCTTAACAAACTTTTATCGCCATCATATACATGCATAAGTAAATTATTATCATAGATAGCCTTTTTCCCGGCTTCTTGCGGTGCTGGCATTCTTCTTTCTATAACAGGAATGGCAAGGTCATCATACATTCCCATTAACAAAGATGCATGATCTAAAGATATAAGTCCCTCTCTGTTATGTCCCATTTTTTCCAATTTTGCCTTAGCTGTTGCTAATCCACCATTAGTAATTGTTGGACGGGTTTTCATTCCCGATGCTTCAATTATATCAGCTTGCAATGTAGGGCTTATTTGTTCAGATTCCAGATATTGTGATATTTTACCTTTATCTAAATTAAACCCTAATATTGCATCCCTTTGGGACTCTGAAAGTTTTTTAGCTTCTACCATGACCTTCAAAGTTTTGGTTAAATGTTGCGTGTATGCTACTTTTAACGCTTCCTGGTCTGGTATATCTGATGGTTGTTTGCGAAGTACATCAACGGCTATATCATGAAGTGTACCGCTATATTCCGGCAATCCTTTTGCGCGGTTTCTTAAGACGTGATCTGTAAGCTGGCAAGTACCTTTAAAGCAAGGGGTAACATGCGAAGTAACTGTAGCATTTTCTTCCTTACGTTTTAGTTCTTTATCCCACATTTCCTGTACTTGTGCCGATGAAAGTGGTTTTATATTTGGATTATGCTTAGCTTCTTCTATTATAAATTTATGTAAATTTTCTATATCAACAACTTCAGCAGGGCCGCCACCACCTGGTTTGTTACTAGGCATAGACTGTGATGTTGGGTTAATTGCCCATAAAGCTTTATTATCATCCATTGTGCGCTGTTGCGTTTCTGTCATTGATGCAAGAACTTTAAAATGTTCATCTGTAACTGGTGCAACTCCATGCTTAGCAATAGCTTCTAGAATTTCACCATAACTATAGTGGGTTTTGTATCCTTTCATTTTGTCGAAGTTTACAGGGCAAGTAGCATGTAATATTAACTGCCTGCCTGTTTCTTTTGCTGTTTGAACCAACGCACCTGCCGCCCCGAAAGTATCCGTTCTTTCGGGGGACAATATAGGTAAATGTGATTCTTCAGGATTTTCAGAATAATGGCCATGTACAACAATAGCAAAATTACGTAATTGCTGTGCACGTTCATTATCACCCATTGTTTCGGCAATGTCTGCTGCTTTATGTAACTCTCCATCGGTCCATAAAACTACTTCACGCGCTTTATGTGCATTAAGGTTAGGGGCGAAAGATTTAACTCCTGCTGTATCAAAGCCAAGCAATGCTGCGCCGATTATTGACTGACCTACTTCTTGTACTGACATATCCGGCTTATAGCTATGTTCAAGGTTTATATTAATATTTGTTATGCCTTCACCATGCAGTTCTTCAACAATGTTAAGTAAATTACTAAGATTGATAGCATGCTGGTTTGCAAAGTCAAAACCCCTGATATCATAAGTTTTTCCATGTTTTGCACATGCAAGTGCCTTAGTCTTTATATGTTTTTTATAAACATCATATGGACGTGCGCGCAAGGCATCAGCACTTTCTTCACGGAGCAATTCAGAGAAACCAAGTAGAGGATCGGATATTGATGCCAGCGCAAACCTATCTGTAAGTTCATATGGATCATGCCCTGCCATTACTGGAAGCTGGCCTCTTGTTCCACCGCCGCCTACTGTGTTTTTAAGCAGCCTTACAGGGCCAGCAGCGTTAAATTTTCCAAGTTCTGTATGGTATTGCTCTATTGTTCCTACATTTTTAGGGAAGGCTTTAAGGATACTTTGCATAGCATCCCTTTCTTCGTCGGTTATTTGGACAAGTGATGCGTTATCCCGCCTTGCATCCCATTTACTTCTTGTTAATTCTGGAGGCTGGATAGCAAGTAATGTTTGTTCGTTAATTCCACTGCCTTGTGTATATAAAGTAAATGGGTTTATACCACCATTCCTGGCATTATGTAATATTGTGCTTAAAGTGTGCGGACTGTCTTTTGCTGTACCAAAGTTTTTTGCGGCATTTCCTAAAATTTTTGCTGCTGGTTTTATTCTACTAACAAAAGTTGCCATTAACGTTACCTTTGATTTATTAATATTTATTACGAATTAACTACATAATTAAAAAATTTTCTAATGCAAGTTATTTTATAATAATTGTTCTAGGTTCAGGAATGATAGCACTCCGAACATCTATAGTCATTTCATTAAGAAAAACAACGGCCTAACCAAGCAGGAACACCCCTGTTTCACCAAGTAAATTTGGTGCTATTTTAACGGATTTACTGCCTGAAGGGGAGAGGAACAACTTAGTTTCAATTTTACAACCGATATCAGCACATAATATTTCAAAATCCTTAACGGTGCTGAAATGTATGTTAGGTGTTTCATACCATTGGTAGGGGAGGGTACTGGAAACCGGCATACGGCCTTTTAGAAGTATATACATGCGGTTATACCAATAACCGAAATTAGGTATTGAAACCACCACCTTATTGCCGATACGGAGCATTTCCTGTAAAACCTCGCGCGGGTGGCGGGTAGCTTGCAGCATCTGGCTGGATATAACATAATCGAAGCATTTATCAGGGTAAAATTTCAGGTCGAAATCTGCATCACCCTGAATAACCGCAAGGCCGCTTTTCACGCATTTACTAACATTGCTTTGTGAAATCTCAATTCCCCGCGCATCCACCTTCTTATATTTGGCAAGGTGATAAAGCAGCTCCCCTTCTGAGCAGCCGATATCTAAAACGCGCGAGCCTTCTTTTATAAGGTTGGCTATGGATTGCAGGTCTGGGCGGAGATTTTGGGTCATATTATTTAACTTTTATTTATAGTTATTTTCGCAAATATTAGAATTTTACACTCTCTCTTTACATTCTAAAATTTACAGAAGGAATTTTTTATATTTTAAAAAACCGTACTAATTTTTTTCTATGCTCATTCTGTATCAAACTTCCGATTTTATTTGTTATATAAAAAATCCACATTATGCAGAGGTCTTAAAGAGGAAGGTTTGCACGTACATTAACTTGTTAAAGTGGTGATATTATATACGTTTTAACAGACATTTCTGGCTATTTCCAGCAATAGGCTTTCTGCCGCCAGTTTTTCAGCCTTTTTCTTGGAAGTTCCTTCTGCCTGCATAGGCTCAATCCCTTCAACAACAACCCTTACTATAAAATGTGGCTCATGAGCAGGGCCGGTGGTTTTTACTACCTCATATAAAGGTATAGGCAGCCCGCGCCCTTGCGCCCATTCCTGGAGTGCTGTTTTGGCATCTTTCGGAGGCTCTATCATGTCATCAATGGATTTTTCCCAATGCTTCTTTATGAATGTTTTGGCAGGCTCAATTCCGCCATCCATATATATAGCGCCGATAATCGCCTCAAGGGTGTTTTCCATATTGCTGCGGTTATGGCGGCCACCGCTTGCATCTTCACCGCAGGTCATCATTATAAATGCGCCAATGCCGATATTTTCAGCAATGATAGCTAAAGCTTCGCCATGCACCAGGCCGGAATGCCTTTTCGCAAGTGCGCCTTCGCGCTCAATAGGATATTTGTTTATTAATAATTCTGCAACTATCAGTGAAAGTACTGAATCACCAAGGAATTCAAGCCGTTCATAATTAAATATGATATCTTTTTCAGCTTTTTGCAATGAGATGCTTGGGTGGGTTAATGCCTCTTCAAGCAATTTCTTATTTTGAAAATGATAACCTAATATTGGCTCAATATCATTCATCACCGCCCTCATATTTTACACTCTTTAAAAACCTTTCTGTGCGTAGCCCTGGAATCCAGTTCCACACCTGGGCCAATTTTGCAGTTGATGAGAAAAATATCATTCGTGCTGGTCCAAGCAGGTTTTCTTCCGGCACAAACCCCACAAGGTTCGATACCCTGCTATCTTGTGAATTATCGCGATTATCCCCCATAAAGAAATAATTATTTTCTGGTACGGTGAAAACTTCGGTATTATCAAGCGGGCCGTTTGGATCCTGGTCTAAAACACGATAAGAAACATTATTTGGCATGGTTTCTATATATTGCGGTATTTCCCTTGTGTGGCCTTTTGCGTCTGTATCGGTAAAATTCCTGATTTGTTTACGTGGCAATGGCACGCCATTAATATATAATATACTTTGTTTAACCTGAAGTTTATCCCCCGGCAGACCAACAAGGCGTTTTATATAGTTTACATTAGTGTCACTTGGCAGTTTAAATACTATTATATCGCCACGCTCAGGCGCTTTAGCAATTTTCCTACCATCAAATAAATCAAATCCGAATGGGAAAGAATATTTACTATAGCCATAAGAATATTTAGATACAAAAATATAATCACCAACTAGCATTGTGGATTTCATTGATCCAGATGGAATATAAAATGGTTCAAATAAAAAACTACGGAAAGTAAATGCCAGTAATATTGCTATTACCAGGGATTTTATCATTTCCTTAGTGCTGTTGTCTTTTGGTTGCTTTGTCATTTAAGTTCCTGATTCTATATGTAACGGTTTAACGGTTTAACATTAAACTATTTCCTATCACACCGTTACACCGTTAAACCATTATACAGTTACACTATTTACACTACTAAAAGGCTCACCCCAGTCATCTCCGCCGGCTGCTTCATGCCCATTAGCTGCAAAATAGTCGGGGCTATATCACACAGCCTGCCATTTTTAAGCTTAAAACCCTGCACATCTGCTCCTGCCAATATTAACGGCACAGGGTTGGTAGTGTGCGCTGTGTGTGGGGTGTGGCCATCATCATCCACCATTTGCTCAGCATTGCCGTGATCGGCAGTGATAAGGATTTTTCCGCCATGTTTTTCAACTGCGGTAACTAAACGCTCAAGGCATTCACTTACTGTTTCAACTGCCTTTATTGCAGCTTCTTCAAATCCAGTGTGGCCTACCATATCAGTATTGGCATAATTTACCACTAAAAGGTCGAACTTGCCTGAATCAATAGCCGCAACAAGTTTTTCAGTTATCTGGTTTGCAGACATTTCCGGCTGTAAATCATAGGTAGCAACTTTAGGGGAGGGAACCAGTATGCGTTCTTCGCCTTTAAATTCCTCCTCCCTGCCGCCATTGAAGAAGAATGTAACATGCGCGTATTTTTCAGTTTCCGCAATCCTAAGCTGGTTCATGCCATTATTGGCAATAACTTCCCCTAAAATATTATCCAGCGTAACGGATTTAAATAATGTATGGATAAGTTTGTTTAGGTCAGAAGAATATTCTGTAACTCCAATAGGGTAGGTGAAGTTTACTAGTTTTTTTCTGTTAAAGCCGGAAAATTCAGTATCAAGAAGGGTGGTAAGGGTTTGGCGGGCGCGGTCGGCACGGAAGTTAGCCATAATAATGCCGTCACCATTGTGCATTCCACTATAGCCTTCAATTACGCATGGTAGTACGAATTCATCGTTTTTGTTATCTGCATAGCTTGCAGTTATTGCATCTTGCGCATTTTTAAACTTTACTCCTTCAGCAGATACCATTGCATTATAAGCAAGTTCCACCCTATCCCAGCGGTTATCCCTATCCATTGCATAGTAACGCCCGGAAACGGTAGTAATGCTTACATTATTAAACCCGGCAATATCATCTTCCAGTTTTTTTATAAAGCCAGATGCACTTGCTGGCGGTGTATCTCTGCCATCTAGGAACGCATGTATATTTACCTTCACCCCATGCGCAGAAACAATACCAGCCAGCGCCGCAATATGCGCCTGGTGGGAATGCACCCCGCCATCAGAAACAAGGCCAAGTAAATGGCAGGTTCCACCAGTTATTTTTAACGCGGCAATATGTTCAAGCAGTTCTGGTTTTTGTGCGAGTGAGCCATCTTTAATGGCAAGGTCAATCATTGGCAGGCTTTGCATAACCACACGGCCGCTGCCAATATTCATATGCCCAACTTCGGAATTACCCATTTGTCCTTCAGGAAGGCCAACTGCAAACCCGGAAGTTTCAAGCAGTGAATGCGGGTGTTCATATAATTTATTTAAAAATGGGGCGTTTGCCTCCATTATTGCGTTATGTTCATGGGTTTCGCTATGCCCCCAGCCATCAAGGATACATAGTACGATTGGTTTCTTTTTATTGGTCATTATTAGTTTCTAGTTACTGGTTATCGGTTGCTGGTAATAAATACTACATCAGCCGAAACTAGCAACTAGAATAGTATTTTATTTTTGGAATAACCACACTACTCAGATAAAATCCCTTGCCCTAGTTTTCGCAATGATTCCTTTAGCTCCTCATCATCAATACCAGCCAGGGAATTCTCTAGCTGGGCAATATTTTCCTTAGACATAACTTTCTTTTTCTGCGGTTTATATTGCTGCTGGATTTGGTTTTGCGGGTTTTGCAGTATTTTTAATCTTGAAACAGCTTTATAGCCAAAATAACAAGCGATTTTTTCCAGTATCATTGGTTCAAGATATACCATTTGAGCTGAAAACCCGCTATTGCTCACCTCAACATATAAAGTGCCGCCTGATTTTTTATCGCGCTCAAAAGTTAGTTTTCTTGGCACGCTACAAGCGCCGATGGAATCACCAACTATCTGGTTCCAATCGGTAATTATGCGGTTTTCAGCAAACCCACGTTTAAGGAATACAGGCCTGGTGACTATATCAAGTGCGTGTTTTAGTGATTTAGTGCCACGGTAGCTTGGTTTTTTATCCTGTGTGGTCATGCTACTTCTTCATCCACCATGTATCCACCATACCCAGTGAAAATGGCGGTGTGGTTTCCGGTCTGCCGAATTTATTCCAATATATAACCCGGTGTGAACGCGAATACCATTGCGGTATAGAATAGAAATTCCATTGCAGCACCCTATCGAGCGCGTGGGCAGCGGTTACCTGTTCTTGCTTGTTATTTGCCTTTACCAGTTTTTCAACAAGGAAATCTACTAACGGATTCTTTATACCAATTAAATTACGGCTGCCTTTTACATCTGCCTGGGATGATGTCCAGTAATCTATCTGCTCATTTCCAGGGGATGGGCCTTGTGTAAACCAATGCACCACCACATCGTAATCAAAATCTTCCATTCTTTTTATATATTGCGAGCTATCCACAACGCGCATGTTTGCATCAATGCCAAGCTTTTTTAAGTTCTTTATAAATGGCGCAACTACTCGCTCAAATGCAGGTTCTGACAATAAGAATTCGATTTTAACAGGTTGCCCGGTTTCCGGGTTTACAAGTTTAAAATCTTTAATCATCCAGCCTTCTTCTTCAAGTATTTGCTTTGCTTTTATAAGGTTAGCGCGGTTATTGCCGGAGCCATCGGTTACAGGCGGAGTGAAGGATTCAGTGAAGATGCGAGGGGGAAGAAGAGAATCAAGATTGTTAGAATTTGAAATCAAAGAATCCTTTGATTCTAATTTTCTTGATTCTTGATTCTTACTTCTAAATTCCTCAAAAAGCTTCAACTCTTCCTTGCTCGGCAGACCGCTTGCTGCAAATTCAGAATTACCGAAATAGCTGTTATTCCTGGAATAGGCACTGAAAAATAATTGTTTGTTTGACCATTCGAAATCATAAGCATAACCGATTGCCTCACGCACGCGAGGGTTTTTAAAAATCTCACGGCGGCTGTTAAAGGCGAAGCACTGCATACCTGTTGGGGTTCCATCGGGCAGGGTTTCTTTAATCATCCTACCGTCAGTTACCTGGGGGATATTATATGCATTCGCCCAGGTGCGGGCAATATTTTCCTTCCTGAAATCATATTCGCCGCTTTTTAAGGCTTCTATTGCAACGGTGGTATCGCGGTAGTAATCATATTGTATGGTATCAAAATTATAGCGGCCGCGATTTACAGGTAAATCTTTCGCCCAATGATCTTTCACGCGCTCGTAAGTTATTGATCTGCCAGCATCTATGCTTTTTACTTTATATGGACCGCTGCCAAGGGGGGCTTCCATTGTAGTTTTATCAAACTCATTTTTTTCGTAATATGCCTTTGAGATTATCGGTAATTGACCAATAATTACAGGAAGTTCCCTGTTAGTGCTATCTAAGAAAGTGAACTTCACCCTGTAATCATTTAATTTTTCTGCTGATTTTATATCCCTGTAATATGACTGGTATTGTGGGTGGCCTTTTGTTTTTAGCGTCTCGAAAGAAAAAACCACATCATCAGCGGTAATTGGCGTGCCATCATGCCAGCGGGCTATTTTGCGTAAATTAAAAATAACCCAACCCCCCTCCACCGGAGTTTCCACTGATTCGGCAATTAATCCATAACCAGATACCGCCTCATCGGCTGAGCCTGTTGTTAATGTTTCGAAAGTTAGTCCCATGCCATCTGCAGAAACGCCTTTTAAAATAAATGAATTCAGGTTGTCATATGTACCGAAGCTGGCAAACTTAACATGCCCGCCTTTGGGGGCGGTGGGGTTAACGTATGCAAAATTTTTAAAATCTTTTGGGTATTTCAGATCGCCGAATAAGGAAACTCCGTGGGAGGTTCTGGTTTCTGAGGCAAAGGAAGAGGTGAATGGAATAAGGAAAAAAGAACAAAGTAAGATAATAAATCTAAAATTAAGTATGTTAAATCTTAAATCTATTTTTCTTATTTCCTTCATCCCTTTTCCCTTGCCCCTTATCCCTAATTTACTTAGCTGTCAACGCAGGAGGATTATCATTCTGCTTGCGTAAATATGCAACAAGATCTGCAATCTCAGTAGGTTTACCAATACCTGCAAATGTCATTTTTGTGCCAGGTACAAACGCAGCAGGTTTTTTAAGGAATGCAAACATATCTTCATATGTCCAGTTGCCGCCTTTACCCTTTAATGCCGCTGAATATGCATAATCCGCATGATGAGCTTTAGCTGCGCCAAGCGTGCCATAAATATTAGGGCCAACTTTATGACCAGTGCCTTTATCAGCAGAGTGGCACGCGCCACATTTCTTGAATATTGCAGCGCCATTATCAGCATTTGCTACGGCCATAAGCGCGGCTATATCTATCACTTCCTCAACTTTTGCGGCCTCACCGCCAGTAGTTTCTTCAGCAACTTCAACTTTAAAACCGCGTGTTTTTGGTTCTTCAACCGGATGATAAAGGAAGTCTGCAATTTTACCGCTTGCCATTGCAAGAAGCCCTGCTATCAATATTGCTGCCGCTACTTTATTTACTTCCAGGTTTTTCATCGCTTACCTTGATTTTAGTTTAAACTGATGCCGTTTTATAGACAAATCCGATGCTATAATCAATAAAATTTCTTGTAGGTTTTGAAATAGTGGGTTTATAGTTTATGGTTATTCGTTTATAGTGCGTTAATTCAAATTCTTGTAAGTAAGGAAAAAGCAATGATATCCAATGAATTATTAGGTTTAATTATTGAAATTACAGGTGATAAACCTAAAGCGCTGGATGCGGTGGAAAAATTAACCGCGCTTGTAAATAAATTCAAGGATAAAAATTCCGCCCTTTTGCAAGTTCGTGAAGATTTGCAAAAACAAATAGATGAATTCTTTATTGCCAATAAGGGCAGGGATGTTAGCGTGACTGAAGTGGTTACGAAACTTAAAGAGATAGGTTATATAAAAACAAGTAATAGTAACGATAAACTACCAACCACCAACTACCAACTACCCTCTGAAATAGCCCCCCTTGCAGGCCCACAGCTTGTTGTGCCTGCTGATAAAGCCAATATGGTGCTAAATGCAGCGAATGCACGCTGGGGCAGCCTTTATAATGCCCTTTATGCCTCTAATATAATCGACCTTGCTATAAAAGATGATAATTTGCGCCAGGATGCGGTAAGGAAATACACAAATGATTTCCTCGATAAAATCGTTCAGTTTGATGGTGCTGGCTGGAATGATGTGGTTGGGTTTAGCGTGGATCGTGAATCATTTGCTGTGGATAATAAGCTGGTTGCTATTACGAAGGATAATAAGCAGGTTTCTTTAAATGCAGAAAGCCAGGAAAAACTTATTGGAATTAATTTTGATGAGTATAGCATTATTTCTGATTTTATATTAGAAAATAATGGTTTGAAGATTGAAATTAAACTAAATAATGAAAATATTGCAAAGAACCCCCTAGCCCTTATAAAAGACATCCTCCTTGAATCCGCCCTAACATACATTATCGACCTTGAAGATGCTTCAATCTCTGCTCCACAAAACAAGATTGAATCTTATAGGAACTTGCTTGGTATACAAAATGGTACCTTATCGTGCGAAGTGCGCGGAAAAACCAGGGTGATGGCTAAAGATACTACTTACCTGGATGCAAAAACCCTTGAAATTAGAACCTTAAAACGCACTGCATTGCCTCTTGTGCGCGATGTAGGGCCGCATATGGTGGCAGATACTAGTATGATTGAGATTGATGGGCAGGAAGTGCCGGAAAAAATCGTTGATTGCTTTATCACTAGTTTAATTGGGATGCGCCATCATGTTGCACCAAAAATGCATGGTGCGGACGAGGTGAAGTTTAATGTTGAATTATGGGATGAGATTAATAAAGCGCAAGGCCTGCCTGAAAATGCCAATAAAATCGGCATAATGATTGAGGAAATGCGCAGCTCTGCCCAACTGCAAAATTGCATAGAAGAGGCAAAAGATATTATATTTTTTACCAATACTGGATTTCTGGATTACACCGGAAGTTTCATTGATTTAATGATGTATGCTGGGGCAATCGCGCCATATAGCATACTGCCTGCACAAACTTATAAAACTGAATATGAAAAGCATAATGTGAATGTTAGCCTGCGCAAGAATGTGCCGCAAATAGGGGCTGGAATGTGGGCGGAAACGCAGAATATGGTTGGGCTGCTAAAAAGCAAGGAAGGGCAGGTGAGGGGGCTTACTGATACTGGCTGGTCGCCATCGCCATCTGCCGCAACCATCCATGCAATTGCCTTCCATATATTTGGCAATGTGCGTGATATGCAAAAAGAATATGCAAAAAACATAAAAGACGTTGATATAAAAGACCTTTTTGCATTCCCAAAGGCTGATCTTGCGCAGCTTACCCAGCAGGATAAGGAAAAAAACCTCGATTTAGCCATACACGGCCTGCTTGCCTATGCCGAGCCGTGGGTAAGGCGCGGTATTGGCTGCTCTGCTATTATGGATATGAATAATGTATATCTTATGGAAGATAGGGCCACAGCGCGTATCAAGGCTGCATTCGTGCGTAACTGGTTATTGCATGATGTGGTTACGGAAAAGCAGGTGAAGGCCAGCATTGCAAGAATGGCAAAATATATTGATGGACAAAATGAAGCTAATGCAGATTATAAACCACTTTATACAAATATTCTTGAAGGTGATTATGCCATTAATTCCGATAAAATAGATGGCGTTATTAATGCGGTGCTTGGGGCTGTACTTAACCCGGAAAACCGCAAGGATTCATATATAGAGCCTTATTTTTATCCGGCTTATAAAATGTTTTCTAACCATTAGCCATAACCTTTGACAAAAACACACGGTGCTATTAACTATAGTGATTATTATTCTAGTATTAGTTGGTTTTTGTAGACTATGGAAGTTTCATCTATTAATATAATTCAGGCGCTTGCGGCGCTTATATCTTCACTTCTTGCTGGTACTGCACTTCTTTATTCTATGTTTGCATACACACGTAATCTTAAGGTTTCCCATTATAATGAGCTGGATAGGATTTACCAGTCATTACTTACTCTTGCTTTTCACAGTACCTACCTAACGCAACCTGAAACAATTACCACTAAAGAACAGCAGGAAAAATATGACATTTATGCCTTTATGGTATGGAATTTCCTGGAATCTATCTATGATAAATGCCTTAAAGACGAGCATTTAAGGGATACATGGGTTCCTATTATTGAGGTGGAAGGGATTTTACATAACAAGTGGTTCAAACGTGAAGAAAATATGCCTAAATTTAAGCCCCAATTTTCTAATTTTATTGAAAAATTACTTGGTCATTCAGCGGAGAGGGCTAATTTATGGTAGAAAATCCTAAACTTACCAGACTTATTGCTGCTGATACAAAAAGCCCCATTATGGACGGCCTATTTAAAATCTATAATGAAGCTATAAATATATCAGAGCAGAAACCACGCGCAATGCTTGAGAAAATGCTGCAAGATAGTAATTACTATTTTTATGTATCCATTGTGAATGAGCAGGTAATTGGTTTTGCGATTGTATATTCGCCCATAAATTCAGATTATTGCCTTTTGGAATATATGGCGATTGACGATAGTTTAAGGGGCAAGGGATATGGCGGTAAAATATTTGATTCCTTAACCTCAATATTTAGTAACAAAAGCATGGTAATTGAAATTGATTCTCCTTTTGAAGATTCGGAAGATAGCGCCATAAGGCAAAAGCGTATTGAGTTTTATAAAAGCCACGGCAGCCGCTTAGTACAAGGTTTAAATTATATTCTCCCTATGGGAGGCTTACATACACCTGAAATGCTGATATTGCTGCATTCAAATATATATAACGAATCTATTCCTAAAGAAAAGTTAAGCTCATGGCTTACTGATATTTATGTATCAGTTTATGGATGCGGGGCAGGGGATGAACGCCTATCATACATGCTTTGTGATTTGCCAGATGATATCATATTGCGGACAGCATCCAGGAACTTCTAATAAAGACCTCTGCATAACGGTATTTTTTGGTGATTTCGTTGTCACGTCCGTCCTCAAATCCTCATGTGCGTCTATGTACTTACGGTTCTGCGGGCGGACGCTTCTGGAACTCGCTCAAAAAAACTCATTATGCAGAGGTTTTTGTAATCGAAAATGCCATGCTTGTAAGAATCTAGCGACAATAAGCTAAGCATTATAAATCCATATAGATTTTTTATTAAATACATAAGATTATACTCATTCTGATTCAAACTGCCGGTTAGATGCGAGTATATTATGTTAGCTGGCATATTATGTGCGGTAGAGTTTTAATATTAAGGAAGATATATGAAAAGATTTGGATTTATATCCAGTTTAGCAATAATGCTGCTGCTTCCGGTTGCTGCATATTTAGTAATGGATAGGCTGATTCATATTATTCCACCATCCGGGGATTTTAAGTCATTATTTTATTATTCGATAGTGATACTTATACTTCTTGTAACCCCTTATGTTGTATTGAAATTTCTATTTCATGCGGCACATATTAAAAATAAGAAGGAGCCGGAATTAAATTTGCAGGACTTACCTAAGGCGCAAGAGAAAACAAATTCAAGAAAAGCAGGGTAGGGAACTCATATCATTTCCATATCAAAGACGAAGTAGGAGTGCGAGGCGAACAAAATCTTAGCCTAGTATAGCATTTCCCATTTTCAACAATCATTCGTTAATCATCGTCTCGTGTAGTTCTCCTACACATCGCCTCGATTTCCTATTATTGTTGAAAAGCGAAAACGCTATAATCCCAGGTGAAACCAAAAATAACGACCCAAAAATGAAAATGGGAAATGCTATATATTGATAAGTTAATTGCCTTCTACGGCAAAAGGTCTTTCCAGCAAAGCCTTGATAGTGTTCTCTATACTTGCATTTTCATGCAGGATTCTTTTTACAGCGTTTGTTATAGGCATATCAACACCTAATTTTTCAGCCAAATCCGCAACAGATTTTGAAGTTGCCACACCTTCAACAGTTTTTCCATTTGCCATTAAAATATCAAGCGCAATGCCTTTGCCGATTTGCACGCCCATATACATATTTCTGGATTTTTCACTGCCGCATGTAAGCATTATATCGCCAATGCCGGAAAGCCCCATTAAAGTTTCCTGTCTTCCGCCCATTTTAATGCATAGCCTTACTATTTCAGTAATGCCGCGGGTAACTAGTGCCGCGCGCGCATTTTCCCCTAAGCCCTTACCGATTGCAATACCACATGCAATTGCTATAACATTCTTAACCGCGCCGCCAATTTGCGCGCCTATAACATCGCCGCTATAATATAAACGTAGTAATTTGTTGCCAAGCAAGCTGATTATTTTATCAGCCGCTGCTTTATTAGCACATGCAAGGGTTGCGCATGCAGGCAAGCCGTTTGCGATTTCATCGGAAAAATTTGGCCCTGATAATATGGCAATGGGGTTATCTTTAAAGTAATCAGCAACAACTTCGCTCATTAAGGCTAAACTCGATTGCTCCACACCTTTTGAGCAAATAACCAGCGGTATTGATGATGGAATTAAATAATCTTTAATTCCATCTCTTAAACTTTGTGCGGGGATGGCTAATAAAATAACATCGCAGCTAAACAAATCTTCAATAGTTATAGTTGCCTTAATATTTTCATGAACAGATGTTAATCCAAGATATTTTGAATTCAGATGGTTATTATTTATATCATTTGCCACATCTTCATGACGTGACCATATAATAACATTATTTCCGCCTCTTGCAGAGGCAATTGCCAGAGCCGTCCCCCAGGAGCCAGCTCCTATAACACCAATCGTCATGCCGCTTCCTTTTATACTATTTGTAACAACAGGACCTATGAGCGTATTCGTAATTTTTTGTGTATAGGCGAAAATGGTGGATTTCCGAGCATCGTAGCGCAGCGTACTGAAACGTACGCGAGCAGAGAAGCACAGGAAAACTGCCATTTGCAGCCAGACACAATAAGATTACGAATAGCTCTAAGATACTTTCTTAAACCCTATAATAACATCATCGCCTTCAAGCTTCTGCGTGAAATGGTGCGGATGTGATGAAGCACCGCCATTTTCCACGGAAACCGCTAAGGTCTGATCCATAATATCCTTATTAAATTGGCGGATAGCCTGCTTTATATCATCATTTGCCGTTTCAATATTTAAGCTTATCCTATCAACTATATTTAAATCAGCTTCCTTACGTGATTGTTGAATCATCCGCACTAAGTCCCTGTAAATTCCTTCTATTTTTAGGTCGCTGGTGATTTCTAAATCCAGCACTACCAGCGCATCGTTAGATGATAAGCTTTGCGCGCCACGTTTGTTTTTAGGCTCAAGCAGCAGCGAGCATTCTTCCGGCAATAATTCTTCACCAGATATTTCGATGCGTCCGCTAACCTGTTTCCACTGGTTTTGCTTGGATGCTGCGATTATATCCTTTACCTTGGTTGGCAGGCGCTTGCCAAGGATTGGGAAGTTTATTTTAAGTTTATAATCGGCAAAATCGGTAACGTTATCAGCAAAATTTACGTTCTTAACGTTAATTTCATCTTCGATTATATCTTTATAAGATGCAATATTGCGTGCATGGTCTGCCACAATGGTAAGTAGCCCAAGCGGCTGGCGTACACGGATATTTTCGCTGCTGCGTACGGCAAGTGCGGCATTGCAGATATCACGTACCCTATCCATATCGCTTATAAGCTGCTTTTCTTCCGGTATAGATGATACATCCGGGAAGTTCTGGAGGTGAATGGAGTTCGTCATTGCGAGCGAAGCGTGGCAATCCAGTTTATTTACTTTACTTTCTTCCGTATGGATTGCCACGTCGGCTTCGCCTCCTCGCAATGACGTAAGTCCCTGGAATACCTCTTCAGTAACAAGTGGCAATAATGGCGCAAAAGCGCGGCACATTATATGCAGCACAGAATATAAAGTATCATAAGCCGTTTGCTTATCAGCATCTTTTTCTGATTTCCAGAAACGCTCCTTACTGCGGCGTATATACCAGTTATTAAGGATTTCAAAGAAACCTTCAACTTCGCGGCATGCAGCGGGGGTATCATAAGAATCCATTGCCTTTCCAATATTTTCTACCGCTTCACGGCATTTAGAAAGTATGTATCTATCCATTAAGTTTCTTGAATCTAAAGAAAAATTCGCTTTAAGCCCATCAGCATTAGCATAAAGGGTAAAGAAATTATAAGCGTTCCATACCGGTTTTAACACCAGGCGCACAGCGTCGCGCACCATGTTGCCTTCTTTATCGATTAACAGCTCACCGCCATGCATAATAGGGGCAGAAATCATAACCCAGCGCATAGCATCCGCGCCAAATTTGTTGAATATTTCCATCGGGTCGGCATAATTATTCAGGCGCTTGGAAAGCTTCTGACCTTTATCGTCCAGCACCACACCATGGCAGATACAATTCAGGAATGGCGGTCTATCGAATATTGCAGTTGAAAGCACCATTAATGTGTAGAACCAGCCGCGCGTTTGCGCCACATATTCCACGATAAAATCTGCCGGGAAATGATTTTCAAACCAGTCTTTATTTTCAAACGGATAGTGTACTTGCGCAAACGGCATAGAACCAGATTCAAACCAGCAATCGAATACATCACTCACGCGCTTATAAAAATAGCGTGGGTTTTCTGGCTGCTCATCGTCATCAGCCCTTATCAGATTATCGATAAATGGCCTGTGCAAATCTTCAACTTTTTGATTAAAGAACTGCTCTAACTCATTGATAGAACCGAAAGCTTTTATAGGGTCTTTGCTTTTTGGATTATCAGATTTCCACACAGGAATCGGCGAACCCCAGTAACGGTTACGTGATATTGACCAATCCCGCGCATTTTCCAGCCACTTGCCGAACTGTCCATCGCGTATATGGTTCGGAATCCAGTTTATATTTTCATTGTTTAATTCCACCATGCGGTCTTTAAACTTGGTAACTTCAACATACCAGCTTGGCACGGCCTTATATATAAGCGGGGTATCTGTGCGCCAGCAGTGTGGGTAGTTGTGTTTGTATTGCTCAGTTTTAAGCCATGCGTGGGTGGCTTTTAAGTATTTTATTATGTCGTCATTGGTTTCTAATACGTTGCGGCCAGTAATAGCTAATTTTCCTTGCTCACCAGCAAGTGTATAATCCAGATCAGTTATTTCCGCAGTAAATTTTCCTGCATTATCCACCGGGCAAACAAGCTGTATGCCGGCTTCTTTACATGCATTAAAGTCGTCCTCACCAAAGCCTGGAGCAAGGTGAACAACGCCTGTTCCATCACCTTCGAGTACGAAATCAGCGTTTAATATTTTAAATTCTCTCGGTGTTGTTTTACCTGGTATAAATGGAACACTATATGGAGGCAGTTCTGGAATATTTTTAAAATATGGAAATAAAGGCTTATAGGTTAAGCCAGCAAGCGCAGACCCATTTATAGTGCCGTAAGATTTAAAACCTTCGCGCATCACTTCATAAAACACAATATCCTGTTCGCGCGCAATTAGAGATTTTATATATTTGAAACCAAGCTTATCGAGCACCTTATGCGAGGTAAAGTTTTTAGGGCCAGCAGCCGCAACTACTTTTTCAACTTCAGAATTTTTAAACGCCCATTCAACACAAGCATTTGCAAGTTCTGTTGCATAGCCTTTGCCCCAGAATTCTTTGTGAATAGCGTAGCGTACTTCAATTTGCTCTGGTTGGGATAAATCAAGCTGCCGTGATACTAATCCAGCGCGGCCAACAAATTTATCTGTCCCCCTTTCAAATACTGCCCATTGGCTATAGCCGCGTTCTTTTTGATGTGATATGAATTCTTCAAGGTCAGCGGCACTTTGCTCCCTTGTTTGTACGCCATCAATCGTTGTTATGCCAACTTCTGGGGTTGAGTGTAATCCGTATAATAATTCCAAATCATCTTTAGTATATGGGCGCAAATATAGGCGGTTTGTTTCTAATATTGCATCTTTAACTACTTCAATTCCAAGTTCTTTTGAATAGGATTTAAGCGAGGATTTTGCCATTATATAACAAGCGCCATCTTTTAATACATAACCATACTCAATCTTTTCATTAACTGCCAAAGCTAAGTTGGAAGGAAGCGTCCAAGGCGTTGTTGTCCACGCGCAAAGATAATATTTATCGGCCTGTGGCGCACCTTCTGGTCTTGAATCTAGTTCAAAAGCCACCGTAACCGCCTTATCCGTCCTTTCCCGATAAGAATTATCCATCCTGGTTTCAAAGTTGGAAAGTGGGGTTTCGCACGCCCATGAATAAGGCATAACGCGCATGGATTCATAAACCAGGCCTTTATCCCATAGCTGTTTGAACGCCCATAAAACGGACTCCATATAGCCTTTATCCATTGTTTTATAGCTGTTTTTGAAATCCACCCAGCGCGCCTGGCGAGTAACATATTGTTCCCATTCGTTAGTGTATTTCATTACGGAAGTTTGGCAGGCACTGTTAAATTTATCTATGCCGTATTTTTCAATCTCAAAACGCCCTGAAATACCAAGCTCTTTTTCAGCGCCCATTTCCGCAGGCAGGCCGTGGCAATCCCAACCAAAGCGGCGTTCAACGCGCTTGCCTTGCATAGTCTGGTAGCGGGCGAAGATATCCTTTACAAAACCGGTAAGCAAATGACCATAATGCGGCAAACCATTGGCGAATGGAGGGCCATCGTAAAATACGAATTCGTTATTTTTGCCATTAATTTTAGCAGGTTTTTCACTGATGGATTTTTGGAATACATCTTCTTTTTTCCAAAATTCTAAAACTTTTTCCTCTATTCTAGGAAAATCAGGGTTACTGCTTACTTCAGGATAATATTTTGTCATTGCTACGCTTATTAAGAGTGTGAGAATGTAAGAATGTGGGAATGTAAGAGCATGAGAATGTAAGGGTTATATAGCTACAGAAGAGTGTAATTAATTTTTTAAATTACGCTAAGCTACCCTTACATTCTTACACTCTCACACTCTTATATTCTTATACTTCTTATTATCCAAATAATCGCGAGGTTGCAAGGATATTAGAATAAACCATTGCTTATCTTCTTCTGTGGCTATTTTTTTATAAAGGAGAATCTATTTATTAACTTACGCGCTGTTGCAAAAATTATAAAACCCAGCATATAAAGCACGATAATAATTGGGCTTATAATCGCAAGAAAAATGCTTAGTATGTAATTCATAACTTTGAACACGCATAGATTTATTGGTGAGTAATGCATACAACCAAAGGGCATTTGATTGCAAACTTTATTTAAAGATAAGTTGTATTTACAGGAGGTTTTATTTTTGTATTTGATGTAAATCAAAACAGGCTTGCGATTGAAATGGATGTGCATAAAAATAATTATTGATATTATTTTTATTCGATTTAAGTTATTTGCTTCTTAATTAAGAAAACATTTAGGAAATAAGCATGTCAGCAAGTGAATCTGGTATTAAGCACCATGATAATTTGATAATTCCTGTAAAGCCCGAAATTAAAGCGCAGGCGTGGATTAATAGTGAATCTTATAAAGAAATGTATAAGGAATCTATTCAGAATCCTGATGGTTTCTGGGCTAAGCAGGCAGAGGCAATTGATTGGATAAAACCATTTACAAAAGTAAAAAATACATCATTTGAAGGACAGCCATCAATAAAATGGTTTGAAGACGGCCAACTTAATGTTTCAGCTAACTGTATAGACCGCCATCTTGAAAAGCGCGGCGACCAGGTTGCTATAATCTGGGAAGGCGATAATCCATCCGATTCAAAAAACATCACCTATAAAGAATTACATAAAGAAGTTTGCAAATTTGCCAATGTATTAAAAGCACAAGGGATAGGGAAGGGCGACAGGGTTATTATTTACCTGCCAATGATTGTAGAATCCGCATATGCAATGCTTGCCTGCACACGTATTGGCGCGGTTCATTCCGTTGTATTTGGTGGTTTTTCTGCGGCATCTTTGAGAGGGCGCATTGAGGATTGTAAATCTAAACTAGTTATTACTGCCGATGTTGGAATGCGCGGTGGTAAAGAAATACCGTTACTTAAGAATGTAGAAGAGGCGCTAGAGGGTTGCGCTGTACCGCAAAAGATATTGGTTATAGAAAGAAAAGTTAGAAGTGAGACGTTAGAAGTTAGAAGTGCTGAAAATACTTCTCACTTCTCACCTCTTACTTCTAACTTTATTTCCTATTCTGAAGCCTCCGCCTCTACCTCAGCGGATTGCCCCCCAGAGCCAATGAATGCGGAAGACCCGC
>DITJ01000082.1 GCA_002422795.1 Alphaproteobacteria bacterium UBA6187
AGCGCAAACTCGGGCCATGACGAAATGGGGAATTCTTTAAGTGAAACTACAAAATAGAAACATGACAAAAACCATAATATACGGCAAAACCGGTCAGCTTGCTTCCGCCCTTGCGCATGAGCTGCAAGATAAAGCCGTTATTTTTGCAAGCACTGAGTATGATTTTTCAAATATAGAAAACATCAAACATGCACTTGAAAATATTGATGCAGGCGCAATAATTAATGCCACGGCATATACCGATGTAAACAAGGCTGAAACGGAAGAGGATGCCGCCTATAAAGCCAATGCACTAATACCAGAAGCGCTTGCTTTATATGCACGCGAAAAAAACATACCATTTATCCATTATTCCACCGATTATGTTTTCTCAGGTGAAAGTGATGAGCCACATAAAGAATCTGAATTACCTGCGCCCTTAAACGCCTATGGACGTACCAAACTTGCAGGGGAGAAAAAAGTTGCCGCAATTGGCGGTAAATATCTTATATTCCGCACTTCATGGGTATATGACCATAAAGGCAAAAACTTCCTGAACACCATGCTTAAATTTGCGAAAGAACGTGAATCTTTAAGTGTTGTAAGCGACCAATTCGGCGCACCCACTTATGCCGCACATTTGGCAAAAGCAACTATTAATATACTGAATAATTTGGAAGAAAATAACTTCCCCAGCGGCATATATCACTTGTGCAATAGCGGGTTTACAAGCTGGCATGGCTTTGCAGAGGAAATATTTAAAATAGCCAGGAAAAACGGCATAGAATTAAAGGTAAATGAAGTAAAACCTATTTCCGCTTCCGAGTTTCCAACACCTGCAAAACGCCCTGCTAACTCCATGATGGATTGCTCACTTGTAAGTAAAACTTTTGGCATTACAATGCCTGATTGGAAAGATGGGGTGAGGGAGTGTATGGGAAAAATTATTAAATAGTTTCAACTGGCGTCATTCCAGAAGCTAGTGAGGCTTCTCCCCAAATCGGCTACTTCAGCCGCTTTGGGGAGTTAGCCGAAATTGCTATCTGGAATCCAGGTCTTTCTAAACTTAAGAGCTGGATTCCAGATAGTAATAAAACCTAGGATTTGCGAAGATGCAAATCCAATGTTTTCTAACTTCTGGAATGACCCAAGCAACATCTGAATTTCTATAATTATAAAACAAGAGCAATAAATGAAAGTTGAAAAAACACCCCTCGAAGGTTTAGCCGTAGTAACCCTTGATATATACGGCGATGAACGCGGCTTTTTTGTAGAGCGCTACAATGCAGGAAAATTCGCCCAACATGGCCTGCCAACCAATTTTGTGCAAGATAACCATTCACGTTCAAGCCCTGGGGTACTGCGTGGTTTGCACTTCCAACATACCGAGCCGCAAGGAAAATTAGTTGGCGCGGTTTGCGGCGCTATATGGGATATTGCAGTTGATGTAAGGCCAAACTCCCCTACCCTTGGGCAATATTTCGCTATAGAATTAAGCGATATGAACGGCAAGTTACTATGGATTCCACCGGGATTTGCACATGGTTTTTGTGTTCTTGGCGATAAAGTTGCTGATGTATTTTATAAAACCACCGCTTTGTTCAATGGCCCTGGGGAATCCGGCGTTGCATGGAACGACCCCGACCTTGCAATAGATTGGCCCATTAAAAACGCAACTATTTCCTCGCGCGACCAAAACATGGGCAGCTTTAAGGAATATATAAAAAATCCGCCTAAGTGGTAAGAAACCAGAAAATTAGAGAATTCTTAGCAAGGTGTGAATATTTCTTTACTAATAGGCGTGGCAAATGGCTGATAGCAATTTAAAACCTATTATGAATTTAGCAAATTAAGTTAAAATTCCATAAAACAAATGAACTATTAGTATAAAGTTACTTCCAAGATACTATATAATGTGTTATGCTCCAGTTGCAATAATTGCAGATAAATCAGTTTGGCCTGGTTCCTGGTTATAAAAATATAGGAGCTTTTGGTAATATACCTTACTTATAAGGAATAGTAATTAATATGGTTGTTGAAGAAAATAAAATAAAAAAAGAACTGGCTGAACTTACAGCAGAGCATAGCCAGCTTGACAAAAAAATCGCAGCATTAACAGCAGACCGCATCCACGATCAGCTTTTAGTGCAAAGGCTTAAGCGCCGCAAACTTTGGCTTAAGGACCGCATAGGCACTTTACGTGAAATGCTTTGCGATGATATTATTGCGTAAGCGCACGGTTTAGGGTATAGGGTAGAATATAAAATACTAATATAAACACCCTATTACCGTAAGTTTATGACAAAACAGAATAAATCCCCCCTCATCGGAATAATAATGGGCAGCCAATCAGACTGGGAAACAATGCAGAAATCTGCACAAACTCTGGAAGAATTAGGCATTGCTTATGAGGCAAAAATAGTATCCGCGCACCGCACCCCAGATAGGCTTTATGAATATGCTGCAAAAGCTGAGGATAGGGGAATTAATGTAATTATCGCAGGCGCAGGCGGCGCGGCACATTTGCCCGGCATGGTTGCTGCTTTAACATCCTTGCCGGTGCTTGGTGTGCCTGTTAGCAGTAAATCGCTAAAAGGTATGGATAGCCTGCTTTCCATAGTGCAAATGCCTGGTGGCATACCGGTTGGAACTTTAGCAATAGGTGAAGCCGGAGCAAAAAACGCAGCACTTCTTGCCGCCTCAATACTTGCCCTTAATGATAATGATATAAAAATCAGGTTAAAAAAATACCGCAAAGAACAAACTGATTCGGTAGCGGAAGTGCCGAAATAGTTTAACCTTAGTTTTGGATGGAAAATATTTAAGTTATTGTCTTATAACGAAAGTTAGGAAAGGAATCCCCTCTCCCTCAGGGAGAGTGGGCGCCAGACCTCCTTCCTTATCAATAACTTACTGCCAGATTCCTATCCGAAACTTAGGTTATGTTATAATACCAGCCCAAACAAGGAAAAAAAATGCCAGTAGTAAAACCAGGTAGCACAATAGGGATAATTGGCGGAGGCCAGCTTGGGCGCATGATAGCCGCATCTGCCGCACTTATGGGCTATAAAGTGCATATTTTTACCGATGAAAAAGACGGCCCTGCATCGCATGTTGCATATAAAACCACCGTTGCAAAATATACCAATAAAGCCGCGCTAAAGAAATTTGCCGAATCTGTTGATGTAGTTACCTTTGAATTTGAAAATATCCCACATGAAAGCGTGAAGGTACTGGAGAATATAGTTCCTGTAAGACCAGGCTGGAAAACACTATATATTGCACAGAACCGAGTCCGTGAAAAAGATTTTTTAAATAGCATTGGTGTTGCCACTACTAAATATGAAAAAATCACCAGTGCCAAATCACTGGAAGAAGCTTATAAAAAAATTGGCCCTAAATGCATCCTTAAAACTACCGAGCTTGGTTATGATGGCAAAGGCCAGGCATTCGTGGATATAAATTCGGATTTACAAAAACTATGGCATGAAGGTAAGTTCAAAAAAGCAATCCTGGAAAAACTGGTAGATTATACCAAGGAAATTTCTGTAATTGTGGCGCGTAGTGAAGATGGCAGTTCCATACCATTTGTGCCTGTGGAAAACATCCATAAAAGCGGCATACTTGATACCACGGTTGCGCCTGCGCGCATTAGCTCCAAGCTAATGGATGAAGCCTGGGAAAAAGCCCATAAAATAGCAGACAGCCTTGAATTGGTGGGTGTTTTATGCGTTGAGTTCTTTGTAACCGCTAAAAATGAATTACTGGTAAATGAACTTGCGCCACGCCCGCACAATTCCGGTCACTGGACTATGGATGCCTGCATAACATCGCAGTTCGAGCAGCTTGTGCGTGCGGTGTGTGGTCTTCCGCTTGGTAACACGGCATATCATTCAATGGCAATAATGAAAAACCTTATTGGCGATGATATTGATAACTGGAAAGAATTTATAAAAGACCCCGATACAAAAATCCATATTTATGGCAAAGAAAAAGCCCGCCCCGGTCGTAAAATGGGGCATATCACCCACATTCTTTCAGTGACTGATGTGGTGGTTGAGGAGTAAATCTTCAACACGACCAGGATGTAAATAACTACGGTGCGCCCTCCCCTCTCATTCTTTGAATGCAACTTGTTATTAGCTAATGCGATCAGAAATTATCCTTCCTGATACGTATATCCGTAAATTGCAGAACATTCTGCGCAAGCAGGAAAGGATTTGTTTTAATTTCATCCGCAAGAATTGATGGAATCGTTGGCTTACCTTGCTTACGCAAATATTTCACCTCGTCCATCTTTACTTTTAATTCCTGATTATCTGGAAATATAGTTAAAGCAAATTTACCGTTACTTTCTGTATATTCATGCGCGCAATATATTTTTGTATTTGCGGGAAGGGATTTGATTTTTTGCAAGCTTGTAAACATTTGCTCAGGCGTGCCTTCAAATAATCTGCCGCATCCAAGTGAAAATAACGTATCACCGCAAAAAAGGCTATTAACTCCTTTTAAATAATAGGCAATATGGCCGAGAGTATGCCCAGGAATAAACATAACTTTCGCATCCGTACCGCATAATGGAAAAACATCACCATCTTCAAGTTTAATATCAATTCCAGGAATGCGTTTTTCATCGCCTTTATAACCGATAATTTTCGCACCAGTTGCCGTTTTCAATTCAATATTCCCATCCGTATGATCCCAGTGATGATGGGTATTTAAAATATAATCAAGCTGCCATCCTTCTTTAATAAGTATATCTTGTACAGGAGCAGCAAGGGAAGGATCTATAACAGCAGTTTGCCCACCTCCATGCAGGATATAAATATAATTATCTTTAAGAGCCTGGACTTGCAGTATTTTCATAATGATAAATAATGATTTTTGAATATTATAGTCGCAAATAAATATAAAGAAAAACCCTGCGGTCGGCGGGGGGTATACAAGCCGTATACAGGTCAATTGTATATTGCATAACTTCTATATTTTATAGTATAGTATCAACACTTTTCAATAGTGCCTAGTAATTTTGTAGTACCCTAATAATTATATTCTCAAATAAAAAATATTTAAACTTATGGAAAGGAATTCCAGCTACTTACAGAACATAGAAAGCAATATCAAGGGTGTTGCGTGGCCGCCGTTATTATCTGGTTCCGCGGCGACATTATCAGTGATATTACGTCAGTTGGAAGAATCCCAGTGGTGGAAGCCGGAGGAAATTCTGGCAAAACAGATGAGGCAACTAGCGCTGCTTTCTAACCATTGCTACCAATATTCTGCGCAATTTAAAGAACGCATGATCTGCGCAAACCTGAAGCCCCGGGATTTATTGGGCATAGGCGGGCTGGCTAAGTTACCACCGCTTACACGCCAGGATATAAAATTTTCAAAACAACCTATGTTTTGCACAAATGTACCAGATTCGCATAAGCCTATATGTGAGGATAGTACATCAGGCTCAACCGGGGAGCCTTTAGTAATACGTAAAACAGTATTAAACAGTATGTTATGGCTGGCTATTACAATGCGTGAGCATTTTTGGAACAAACGCGATTTTTCCAAGCGCCTTATGGTAATTACTGCCGATGTTGAAGAGCTACAAGAAACACAAACATGGGGAGAACCGGTAGATTTATTGTTCCCAAGCGGAAGAGTGATGTCTGTTAATATTACAACTGATATTAAAGAGCAAATCAAGTATATAAAGGAATTTCGTCCGGCAGGGCTTCTTACCTACCCCAACAACCTTGCCGGCTTGATAGATGAATGCGAAAAAGAAAATATCTCCTTAGATGGAATTGAGTATTTATGGAGTATAAGTGAAACAGTATCTGCGCAATTAAGGCAGCGCGCTAGAAAAT
Organism: Alphaproteobacteria bacterium UBA6187; assembly: GCA_002422795.1. GTDB lineage: Bacteria > Pseudomonadota > Alphaproteobacteria > Rickettsiales > UBA6187 > UBA6187. The sequence continues at coordinate 5,844 of DITJ01000082.1, forward strand.
TCTTCGGGGTGGAAATTCACGATAACTATTCCTCAACCGAACTTGGTGTTATCGCCATTCAGTGCCCCACTAGCGGTTTATACCATATTATGGCTGAAAATGTGCTGGTTGAAGTGCTTAATGAGCATGGCGCGCCTTGTAAAGTTGGGGAGATTGGTAAAATAGTTGCAACAGCCTTGCATAATTTTGCAATGCCACTAATACGCTACGAAATAGGTGATTATGCAGAGGTTGGCCCGCCTTGTTCATGCGGAAGGGGGCTGCCTACATTAAAAGCGATTCATGGCAGGTCGCGTAACCTGTTAACGCTACCTGATGGAACACGGCACTGGCCAACCTTCTTAAAAGTGAAAGTTGAAGAATTTCCTGCCATTCGCCAATTCCAATTTATCCAGAATGATTTATATAATATAGAGCTTAAAATATTTTCAGATAAGCCACTTCATAAGGACGATGAGGAAAAACTGCGCTTAGGGATACAGGAAAGCTTTGGCTATAAGTTTAATGTAACATTCTCCTATTTTAACAAGCGCTTACCTGTTAATGCTAACGGCAAATTTGAGGAGTTTATATGTATGGTTTGATTGTATACACAACCACATGTAACTTAAAGGTGTCGGATTTATTCATTTTACTTGACTTACTGGAAATAAAGAGTATATTATAAACTTGAGTACGGCAAAGCTCTTTGGCTTTATAACTATAATTCCTGATTTAAGTTTATTACTTCCTGAGTAATAACATCTAGTGAATATATTCCTGTGTATTATACAGGATTGGTAAGAATCTGTTTACTTTTCTTCCTTTAAATGTTGAGCAAAGAGTTTAGGTTTTATACCTGCCTATACTCGTGTCCATGTATAAATTTCTTATATGGCGTTAATAATACTCTATCTTAAGGAGAAAAAATATGTTAAAAGGTACAGTTAAGTGGTTCAACCCTACTAAAGGTTATGGTTTCATTCAGCCGGAAAGCGGCGGAAGTGATATATTTGTTCATGTTAGTGCATTAGAGCGCGCAGGCATACGTATCCTTGATGAAGGCCAGATTGTTAATTATGAGTTGGCTACTAACAAAGGTAAAACTTCTGCCGTTAATCTTAAAGTTGAAGATTAACACTTTTTCAGTTTAGGAATCGGTATATTTGATGAGCGATTGCAATTAATCATTGTGCACCATCAAAAAGCCCTCTCTTAAAGTGGAAGTCTAAAATAATTCACCTCGCAATAGTTGAATTATTTATTTTCGGTACTGGTATTTTACTGGTGCTTAACTGCACTAAATGAAGCTCAGCAGGTTTTAAACTTGATATAATCTTCTTGTGTGTGGCTACAAATGGCAGTTTTGCTGCGCTCCGATTCTCACGTATGTTGAATACGCTCCGCTTCGGTGCTCGCAAATCCGCCATTTTCGCCTACACACAAAAAGATTATATTAAAGTTCGTATACCTGCCGTATAGTTGTTGCCTTGGGGCTAGTTACATTCCAGGGTTGTGCCTCCTTCTTTCTGTTCCTTACTTTGTAAGAACTCAGCTTTAGCAGGAATCACTTGCTACGCTTATATCCCTTGCCTGTTTGCAGGATCTGGATTGTACGCGTAGGCGTATAATTATTGGATGGAAGTTTTCTTATCATCCTGCTTAAGATCGTGCTACAAACAAAGGAATAACTATGTCTGCTACTATTACAGCTATTACAGCTGCCATTACTACTGCCCCTACTTCTAAAACATTTGAAAGTTTTAACGATTTCGGGCTTAATCCATTACTAACAGAATCCCTTACAAGGATGAATTTCACTAAACCAACCGCAATACAAGCGGCTACCATTTCACTTTCCATGCAAGGAAGGGATGTTCTGGCTTCTGCTGAAACAGGTTCTGGTAAAACTGCGGCTTTCGTGCTTCCAATGATTAATTCATTGCTTAATTCACCGCGTGGTAGTGCTTTAGTGCTACTTCCAACCCGTGAACTTGCTGTTCAGGTTTTGGATGTTGTGCATAACTTACTAGGCAATAAAAGTGGTATCCGTACTGCACTTATTATTGGTGGTGAGCCTATGCCGAAGCAGCTTTCCCAGCTTAGGAACCGCCCGCGTATTATAGTTGGTACTCCTGGCCGTATTAACGACCATTTGAACCGCGGCACAATGATGCTAGGCAATACAGATTTCCTGGTGCTTGATGAAACTGACCGCATGCTTGATATGGGCTTTGGCGTTCAGCTTGATGAAATTGCTAAATATCTTCCTTCAGCGCGTCAGACATTAATGTTCTCTGCAACTATTCCTGCTGCAATTGAAAAAGTTTCAAAGAAATATCTTACTAATCCTGAAAGGATTACAGTTGGTTCAAATAATACACCTGTTAAAAACATTAAACAGGATTCTATTTTTACAACCCCGGCTGAAAAATATTCTGTACTTATTAAAGAATTGGCTGCTCGTAAAGGTTCTGTAATTATATTCGTGAAGACAAAATACGGCGCGGATAAACTTGCAGTTAAACTTGATAAAGATGGCCATACTGCTGAAGCTATCCACGGCGATTTGAAGCAACGTCAGCGTGACCGTGTAATTGCAGGCTTCCGTGCCAGCAAATACCGTGTTCTTGTTGCAACTGACATAGCTGCCCGCGGCCTGGATATCCCGCATATTGAGCATGTTATCAATTTCGATTTACCACAGTGCCCGGAAGATTACATCCACCGTATTGGCCGTACTGCACGTGCTGGCGCGGAAGGCTCTGCATTATGTTTAATTTCACCTGATGATCGCGGCAAATGGACTGCTATCAGAAGGTTAATCGACCCTAATGCTCCAAAGTCTGAACATGACGTAGTTGATGAAAAGCGTAAGCCCCGCAGGTTCGCCGGCAAACCTTTTCGCTTCAGTAAAACTGGTCGTGGCCGTAGTGATAAGAAAGCTGCGTAGTATATAATTTATCCGCTGGTGCTGCATCTACTTTTGCTGCATCAGCGGGTATTGACATACAAAACACTTCTTGTTAAACTTGTTAAACAAGAAGTCGGAGGTTGTTATGGTAGGTATAAGATTGCCAGAGGAAATGGAAGTACGCTTACATGCCCTTGCTGAGTCTACTGGCCGCACCATGAGTTTTTATGTGCGCGAAGCATTAAATGAATATCTGGATGATTTAGAAGACCGCTACCGTGGGCTTTACAGGCTTGAGCATCCTGGAAAAAGACTCTCTATGGAAGATGTAGGGAGGGAGCTTGGCTTGGAAGATTGAGTGGGATAGCCATGCGGCAAAGCAACTGAAAAAAACTGATTTTAGCGCCCAGAAAGAAATCTACCGTTATTTAAAAGAACGTATTGCTACAAATGAAGACCCAAGAAGGTTCGGCAAGGCACTTACTGCTGATAAAACTGGATTGTGGCGTTACAGGGTTGGTGATTATCGTGTAATCTGTAAAATTGAGGATAGTACGGTAATTATCCTTGTGCTTGCAGTAGGCCATAGAAAAGAAATTTATCATTAATATAAGTAGGTAACAAGTGGAAAAACCGGATATCACAGTTTCAGCAAAGGAAGTTTTTGGCATCAGCATTGATATGCAAGTGCCTGCATTTTCAGAAAAAACCCATTATGTTCCTGATATTGATAAAACCTACCGCTTCAATGAGGAAATTACCTTAAGCATACTTGCTGGTTTTAAGCATAACCGCCGGGTGCTGATACAAGGTTACCACGGTACTGGTAAATCCACGCATATAGAACAAGTGGCAGCAAGGCTTAACTGGCCGTGCGTGCGTATAAACCTTGATGGTAATATCAGCCGTATTGACCTGATTGGCCGAGATGCAATAGTTATAAAAGACGGCAAACAAATTACCGAATTCGCAGAAGGCATAATCCCGTGGAGCTTAAAACAGCCTATGGCAATAGTGCTTGATGAATATGACGCAGCAAGACCAGACGTTATGTTTGTCATACAAAGACTCCTAGAAAGCGAAGGTAAATTTACGCTAATTGATAAAAACCGCGTACTTACCCCACATCATTATTTCAGGATATTTGCAACGGCAAATACAATTGGCCTTGGGGATGCAAGCGGCCTTTACCACGGCGTGCAACCTATTAACCAGGGACAGATGGATAGATGGAACATAGTTGCCACATTAAATTATCTGCCGAAAGATGAAGAGGTAAATATAGTCCTGGCTAAAGCACCAAAGCTCAAGAAAGATAAAAAGATTGTTGAGCAAATGGTTACCATGGCAAATCTTTCCCGCGAAGGCTTTAAGGCCGGTGATATTTCTACGGTTATGTCACCCCGCACCGTAATAACCTGGGCAGAAAATTATGAGATTTTTGAAAATTTAGAAATTGCTTTCAAGCTTACTTTCATGAATAAATGCGATGAGCTTGAACGTGAAATAGTAGCAGAATATTACCAAAGATGTTTTGGGGTTGAACTGCTTGATAATTCCCCAAAGGCCGCTTAGTGCCGAATAACATTTTCTTGTATAGGAAATTTTATTAAAAACTCTGGGCTGATATGTAACTTGGTGTAATAGCGCAAACTCGCAAAATCAATCAACAGCAAGCCCATATTTTTTATAAACTTCCTTTGCTTGCGCAGATTGCAAGAAGATAAGAAAATCGCGCGCCTGCGACATATTCTCACCTGCAACCACAGCGCCCTGGTATATTATAGGATCATGCTTTGTATCATCTACCACACTAATTATATTAACTTCTTTATTCTTATATGCATCACTGTAGTAAACTATACCGGCAGTTTCACCGTGGGCTATTAAATATAAAGCATTCTTTGAATTCGGTGATGGAATAATTCTATTGCGCAATTCTTTCCATAAATTCCTTCCTTCGCTTGCATCAGTATTTTGTATTGTCTGCTTGGTATAAAGACCAAGTGCTGATTCTTCAAAATCACCCATAACCATAATACTGCGCTTGTTAAAATAATTAAGCATATATGAAAAGCTTTTATCAGTTATTGCAGAAGAATTAAGTTTACTGTTTGCTGAACTGATAAGTGCCAGTTTATTCCTCACTAAATTTGTTAATGAATAAACATCCACAAGCCCCTTTTGCTTTAATGCAGACATCCAAAGAGGATGCGAGGATATAAATATATCCGCCTGTTCCCCCTGCTCTATTTTCCTTGCCTGCTCGGCAGTTCCATCAAATGATGCAGTTACTATAATATTTTTTTCTTTTGAATAAATGCGCGCAAGTTCTGTGATTGGTTCAGAAAAACTTGATGTTGCTAAAATAGTAACCTGCGGCAGGTCGTGCATTTTAGCTATTGCAAAGCCAGGGGCAAGATATAGGAACAAGGCTAATTGAAAGGTGAGTAGGTATTTTATCATTATCTATTCCGGTATAAATAAACGCTTCAAGATCATGTAGCGATTTAGCGAATTCTGTCATTCCAGAATTTAGAAAACATTGGATTTAACTCTTGTAAATCCTAGGTTTTATTAATATCTGGAATCCAGTTTCTATAAATAAAAACTTCTGAATCTATTTAATAATAAAGATGTTTTATAACAAACTGGATTCCAGATAGCAAGTTCGGCTAATTTATGAAAACGGCTGAAGAGGCCTCTTTCATAAGTAGCCTCCCTAGCTTCTGGAATGACAGCATCCGCTAAATCGCTACAGTTTCTAATAATTACTCATAAAGCTTTTCCGGCGCTATAACAACTTCCTGGTTTATAATTATTTTACCGCTCGTTACTGTATTGAAAAAGCAGCTCCTGCGTCCTGTATGGCATGCAACGCCTATCTGGTCTACTTTTAGCAATATAGTATCAGCATCGCAGTCGAAAAGCATTTCCTTTAAATACTGAATTTGCCCGGATGATTCACCTTTGCGCCATAATTTAGAACGCGAACGCGAAAAATAGCATACATGCCCGGTTTGTAAGGTTTCTTCTATAGATGCAGCATTCATCCACGCCATCATCAGCACTTCCCCGCTATCCCACTGTTGCGCGATTGCAGGCACAAGGCCATCCTGGTTAAATTTTATACCAGCAATTATATCCTTATCTATTTTCATCAGTAAAACAAGATAACAGGTTATTTGCTATGCCGTCTAAAATTGCTATATAAGCACCTTCTCCTTTTTCTAGGCCGCCCCCTAAAGGATCAAGCGTAGCCAATTTAACCCTATCCGGGTTATTAAGGATTTTCTTCACAGAATCTTCATTATAAGAATGGTCAGCAAACACACAATATACGTGCTTCCTTTTTATCACAGCATTTATGTCGCTTATTTTCTCTGCGCCTAAAGCCGATTCAGGATTAAGGGATACGGCAGCAACCTGATTCAGGCCATAGGACTTCACAAAATACCCATAAGCATCATGGAATGAAATAAATGGTACATTCTTAAATGGTGACAATTTTAAAGTTATTTTCTCTGAGCTTGCAGATATCTTGCTGATATACTTCTTGGCATTCATTTCATAAATACCACGATTTTTAGGGTCTTTCATAGCAAGAATTTTTTTAATCTGTTTTACCATCGCAATAGCATTTTCAGGACTTAACCAGATATGCGGATCGTAAGAGCCATGTTCATGACCATCGAATTCGGAATCAAGTGGCGCTTGGCGGGTAACTCCGTCACTCGCAGCAAGTTCAACTGCAAGGGTGCCTTTATTTAAAGAAGGAATCGCCTGCACAAGGAAAGTTTCCAAATCCATGCTGGTGAAAAACACTACATCCGCACTTTGGACTTTTTTCATGTCAGAAGGTTTGAATGTATAATCATGCTCCGAAACCTGGCCTTCAATAAGAAGTTCCGGCTTGCCTATTTCCCCCATAACCGCTGATACTAAAGAATGTATAGGCTTTATGGTTGCAACCACGGCTGGTGGAGAGCTTTTTTTCTCCGCATCAGGCTTTTCTTCTTCAGAAAAAGCGGCAAATGGTGACATAACCAGTAAAATGATTATATTAAAAATGATTGCGGTAAAATAGTTTCTCATTATAGTAACGGCCTTTAATTAAATACATATTAATAATGTTTGCATCGAATCCTAGCAGAGAAAATACGGAAAGCAATAATATATCTGAAGATATGCTATCAGAAAGCTTTCTTACGTCATGTAAAAATGTTTATTTAAGCCGCGCCGGGATAAATATTATTGAAAATATAAATATCGGGGTAAGTGCGGGGGAAATTGTTACCATAGTAGGGCCAAACGGCAGCGGTAAAACCACAACTTTAAAAATATTACTCGGACTGCAAAAACCAGATAGCGGCACTATCCATAAAAAAAATGGCCTTGTGATAGGCTACATGCCACAGAAAATCACCATAGACAAAACTCTTCCCATAACCGTGCGGCGCTTCTTAAGGTTAAATAGTTTAAGCAGGAACTTAAGGGACTTAAATGCAATTAATAAAATTGCACATGAATTTGCTATTACAAAATTGCTGGGTAAACAGATACATGAAATATCAGGCGGTGAAATGCAGCGTGTGATGCTGGCGCGCGCTTTATTAATGAAGCCGCAATTATTAGTGCTGGATGAGCCAACCCAAGGGTTAGATGTGCAGGGCCAGGAAGAATTTTACCGCATTATTGAAAGTGTAAAGAAAAAATATGGTTGCGGTATATTAATGGTTTCCCATGATTTACATGTGGTTATGGCAAAAACAGACCGGGTGATCTGCCTGAACAGGCATATTTGCTGCCATGGCCACCCTGAGGATATAAGCAAGCATCCTGAGTATCTTTCATTATTCGGGAAAAAGGAAGTGGGTGAACAATTTGCTATTTATCCGCATAAGCATGATCATTCACATTAGAGGGTAGCATTTAATGGACGACTTCATAATAAGGGCGCTTCTTGGTGGCATAGCTGTCGCGCTTGCAGCAGGGCCGCTGGGTAGTTTTATAGTGTGGAAGAAAATGGCCTTTTTTGGTGATGCCGTTGCCCACTCAGCTATTTTAGGTGTGGTGATAGGTATTATCCTGGGCATTCACCAATCTATCAGCATAGCCTTATTCGCGCTTAGTTTTTCATTTTTGCTTACTATTATGAATAAGCAGAAAATCCTGCAAAGCGACACCATCCTTGCCATAGCAACGCAAGGGACACTGGCACTTGGAATGATTGCATTTGCCCTTGCCGCAAATTCAAATCTTAGCCTTACCAACCTTTTATTTGGCGATATTCTCGCCACAAGCTATCAGGATATAATAATAATGTACTGCGGTGCATTATTCGTGATAGCCGGAATAATCTATATATGGCGGCCTTTGCTTCTCACCACAATAAGCGAGGATTTGGCAATGGTTGAGGGGGTGAACGTATCTTTTACATCATTTATATTTACACTTCTTGTTGCAATAATGGTGGCACTATCGATAAAAATAGTTGGGGTACTTCTGGTAAGCTCCCTACTAATAATCCCTGCTGCAATAGCCAGGGGTTTTTCCAGGACACCGGAGCATATGGCAATACTAGCAAGCTGTTTTGGAATTATTTCAGTCTGCTTTGGGGTATTTTCTTCGCTTAAGCTTGATACACCAACAGGCCCAAGCATTGTTATGGCTATGCTGGTAATATTTATTGCGGTTTCGGTGTTTAAGGCAAGGAAGTGAAATAATCTTTATGCCGGAATAAAGAGTTCGGTATTCTCCACTTCGCCCGGTACGCTGGCAGATTCACTACTATCTTTTCTTGCTATAATATAAGGAACATAGGATACTTCCTCCCCATGCTTTTCATGAAAAAGATGCACCTGTTTTTCTGCATTTATCCAGGCATCACGCATTCTTTTTAAGTCAGCTATTACTCTATCGCACGATTCAAGCCTATCATTACATTTTATATAAGCAAGATGCATATCCACCTGCATATAGAAATCTTCTAAAACACGCTTTGTTTCATCACCCTTCCCTGTTGTATCCAGGCAAGAATTAAGACCGGTAATAATAGCAATAGCTTTACTTAAATACTTGTATTTGCTATCTGAATCTTTCCTGATCATGGCTTCTTTTGCCTGTTGTATAAAATTTATGGCGCCATCATAAAGCATTATAACCTGACCAAGTTGGCTTGCATCACCACAAGCCACATTATTATAAACATCAATATTCATTTGATTCTCCCCTATACCATTTATCCACACCTTCTTAATAAAATCAAGAAAAATCATTAATTGAAGTATTTTATCCATATTATATTAATGGTTACATTTGAAACTTAGTTAAACGCATTAGGTAATGTCTAGTTTTGCATGGTAAATAAAGAAGAAACGTAAATTGCGATGAGGCCGCGCTGTTAATCCAATAAAATTTAAGATTTTATAGACAAAATAATAAAATCCAATTAAATATCAGCTGAAAAATATCAATCCAAAATATATAAAAACAATGACAAATAAAAAAGATATTAAGAAAGTAGTCCTGGCATATTCTGGTGGCCTAGATACATCGGTAATCCTTTGCTGGCTTAAAGAAAATTATGGCTGCGAAGTTGTTACATTTACCGCAGATTTAGGTCAGGGTGAGGAAATTGAACCAGTAAGGGCTAAAGCTGAACAATTTGGCGTTAAAGACATCTTCATTGATGATTTACGCGAAGAATTCGTGCGTGATTATGTATTTCCTATGTTCCGCGCTAATACGGTTTATGAAGGTGAATATCTGCTTGGCACATCCATTGCCCGCCCGTTAATCGCCAAAAGGCAGATTGAAATTGCCAATATGGTTGGCGCAGATGCGGTATCGCATGGCGCAACTGGCAAAGGTAATGACCAGGTGCGTTTCGAGCTTGGTTACTATGCTTTGAAGCCTGATGTAAAAGTGATTGCTCCTTGGCGTGAATGGGATTTAAACTCACGTACCAAACTTATTAAATATGCTGAAGAAAAAGGTATTCCTATTGCTGCCAGCAAACGTGGCGAGGCCCCTTATTCAACCGATGCAAACCTACTGCATATTTCTTATGAAGGAAAAGTCCTTGAAGATCCATGGACAGCTCCGCATGAAGATATGTTCACCCGCAGTGTTTCTATAGAAAACGCACCAAACACCCCTACTGAAATTGAAATCACCTTTGAAAAAGGCGATCCGGTTGCTATTAACGGTGAAAAACTTTCTCCTGCCAAGTTACTTGCCAAACTTAATAAACTTGCTGGTGATAACGGTATTGGCCGCCTTGATTTAGTTGAGAACCGTTATGTAGGCATGAAGTCACGCGGTGTTTACGAAACTCCGGGTGGAACTATAATGCTGCGTGCCCACCGCGCCATTGAAAGCATCACTCTGGATAAAGGTGCGGGACATTTAAAAGATGAACTTATGCCGCGTTATGCTGAAATGATTTATAACGGCTACTGGTGGAGCCCTGAACGCAAAATGCTGCAAGCTGCCATAGACCTTTCACAAGAGCGTGTAAACGGCGTTGTGCGTTTGAAGTTATATAAAGGCAATGTAATTATAACAGGCCGCAAATCCCCGAACAGCCTATATTCTGCTGAAATTGTTACCTTTGAAGAAGATGCTGTATATGATCAGCATGACGCCGAAGGATTTATTAAGCTGAATGCTTTAAGGCTAAGAATTGCAAAACAAGATAATCTATAATTCTTACGTATAACCCGGGAATTCCGGGTTATACGTATAGAAATTGCAGTTTAGTTTGAAAATCTTAAATCAGGCACGCATACCCACGAAGGCGGGAGGTTCCATTTTATAATGACAACGTAGAAATGAAAATGGGAAATCCTATATTTTTACTGGCTAGACACGACCCAAGGCATAGCGATGGCGTCTTTAGGCTGGTAAGAACTGTAATGAAGGCAGCAACTAAAATGCATTAATCAGATAAAAAATAACATATTGAATATTATCTATAGCTTATGTATAATAACAATTGGTTTAAATTAGGATTTATTCATTATTAATGTCGGATTACTATGTAAACAGAGCGGCTGGATACCAGCCCAACCAATCCACCGTAGTAAGCGCGCCAAATGTTTTTGGCACGGCAGGTAGTAATGCCTCAAATTCACCAACCATAGGAAATAGCGCTAACCGGGCGCATACAGTAGCCAACGCTAATTTCCCTGAAGCAACGGATGGAAAACCAAGCCAAAGCAGTTGGCAAAACTTTGTAAAGGCTAGTGAAGGGCAAGCGACGCAAACACAGGCGACGCAAACACAGGCTACCGTTCATAGTAGATAACGGAGACCTTATCGGTTAATATATCTGCATTCCAGAAGTAATTTACTTACACCGCCTCCTTATCTAATCACCCGCGTCGTCGTGCTGCGGTCTCGGTGTGCTCACGTATGTTTAATACGCCCTGCGCACCGCAGCCGAAACTCCTAGCGGATCGATTGATAAGGAAGCGGTATTATACTCATTCCCTTTTAAACCGAAGATTTCTTCAGTTGGCAAGTATCATTAAAGCCACTTAGCCCCTATTTCTCACCAATTATACTCTGGCAATTATAGTGAATTTGCTTTTTATTGCTATGTGTAGCTATACCTACATGAGCCTATATTTGACAACGCGTAAATAAAAATGGATCATATACAATGAAAATTATGAATGGGTTTGTTGCTGCAATAATTCTATTCGAGGCAATCGCACAGTAAATATTGTGCCTTCTTTTTCAGAGGAGGTTACAGCAATTTTACCGCCATGTGCGATAACGATTTCTTTTGCTATATAAAGACCAAGTCCTAAACCCGTTGACACATCTCGTTTCTCACCTTCTTTAACTATGCGGGTAAAGCTATCAAAGATGGCGCTCATTTTATCAGGTGGAATTGCTTTGCCTTCGTTGTGAATTTCTATAGTAATTTCTTCCGGTTTGCCTGTGATAGTTACGCTAATTGGTGAATTTTCCATTCCATATTTTACTGCATTACCAATTAAATTGGAAAATATTTGTAAAATACGGATATTATCCCACGTGCCTTCAAGATTCCCTGTTTTTATAAATAATATAACACGGTCTGGATAGAAGGCTTGAATTTCATCTACAGCTTGTTTTGCTACAACACCTATATCCATTGGCACTACTGATATAGGAATGCCGGTACCAAGAGTTATACGGGTTAAATCCATAAGGTCAGCAATCATTTGGCTAATTCGCTTTGTGCTGGTTTCAATCTGCGAAGCTAAAGAAACCTGCTCTTCACTTAAACCACCTTTTGCCAGTAGTAGTTCGCAAGAAGTTGCTATAGCGCCTAGAGGATTGCGTAGATCATGGCTAAGTATACCGATAAACATATCTTTTGAATACTCAACTTTTTCTTTGAAGCTGATAACTGATTCCATCAATGCCTGGTCTATTGCTTCATTGAATCGTATTAAATCTGAAAGATCTGTAGGCTCTACTTGAATCCATTCCCTAGTCCATAATTTAATGATGCTGGCACGCAAGGCACGATATTCAGAGGCCATTTGCACCATATCGAAGCCACTTTCTGAACGTAGTTTTGCATGGGTCTGTGCTGCACTATCTTTACTGCCCCCTTCTTCAGGACCAAGACCCTTTGATTTTTTGCTCTGCTGTGATGCAGTTTGATTGGATTCAATATCCCTTGCAATAAAATTAAGAATTTCTTGCGAGTGGTCACGCAAAGCAATACGGTTCATATTCTGGGCAGCAGGCAATGTTCGTGCAAAAGCTTCCCATTCACTGATTATTTTTTCGCTGTTTGACTTAATGAAGTCAGATAACATCATGTTTATTCCTTCAATATATTACTTATTTATATTTCTTTTAATATCTTTTCTCAATGCGGAGATATTTATTATAGTGTTTTCGCTTTACAAAAATCATAAGAAATCGAGGCGATGTGCAGCAGAACTATAGGAATTTGCTTTGTAATGGCTGCTTTGTCCCTACATCATTGCGATAAGCCGACCTCTTGGGAGCGCGAGAAAGCAATTATGTTAGCAATAAAGAGCGGCGGCTATTCAAAAGTTAAAGCGCCATCGGAGTTTACCAACCGGATTCTTGTTAATCAGCAGCAACCATTTCCATTTTCTTTATCTGCATAATTCTTTTATTAACCAATTCTTCGTAATCTTCAGATTCTTCTGCGGTTATAATATTGGCTTTGTGCAATAGCTCTTTTATAGTCTTCATACCTTTGGCAACCGCATCAAAAACATCATCTGTAATGCGCTCAAGCCCATTATTTTCAACATGTGATGCCAGCGCTTTTATTTTTTCAGCGGCATCTGGTATTTTAGCCATATTCAAATTATCAGCGGCATGCATAAATATACACGCTGCAAGTTTATTAAACCCAATCATTGATTGGCCGGTACTTTCTAAATTGCGGGCTTCGGGGTGCAAATTAAGGCTGCTTTCCAGCAAATCAGCCAAATGATGGGTGGCCTTGGCTGAAACCAGGTAATCCGGTTCATTTGCAGCGCCAATATAAGGCCGCGCCTGCTTCCTTTTGCTACCATAATCATACAGCGTATCCTGCAACGCAGATGCTTTAATTCCGCATGGGTGTGAAATATTTGCGGCCCTTTCTATTGCCTTTAAGGTTCTTTCACCAGCCTGCCCCGCAACAAGGGCGTTTTTGGCTTTTTCACTAACCATATTAAACATAACAGCAATCATGCCTGTTGTTGGAACACCTGAGATTGGTACGGTATTACTTATATTTTCCAGTGCTTCTTTAATATGCCCGGAGAAACTCTCAATATTTCCTGTATTACCATTTTCCGCTAAACTTGGTAGTTTATCAAATTCATGCAGAGGTATTCCATGCTCCTCCAGCAAATTATGCAGGGTTTTATAATCACATACTGAATAAAGATTTGTTTTATCCGAAGCTTGTTTGTTTTTCTGGGCGTTATGAATGGCATGCAGACCAACTTTCAACTGCATCACTTTATTTTTATCAAACGTGATAAAGCTTTCTATTAGTTCTGCGGTAGCTTTATTCAGGTTACGCCTAGTTTCATCTATCATAAAACCCTTAATTTCAGGTTGCATTTCACACTACAGCGAAACTACCTTAATTTGCAAAAGGTTTTTTTGATATAAAGCAAAAAAAATAGAAGAATCACTGTAAATATTAATATATTAACTATATTTACGCGGGTAATAAGTTCCGAGTTTCTAAGCAAAATCATTCCAGAAGCTTAAGACCTCTGCATAATGAGGATTTTTCGAGTGAGTTCTAGGAGCGCCCGCCCGCAGAACCGCAGTGTAAATAGACGTACATGAGGATTTGAGGACGGACGTGACGACGAAATCACCAAAAAACACCATTATGCAGAGGTCTTAGCTTGGGAGACTTGCTCTACAAGGTGTCTACTTCAGCCGCCTTGTAGAGTTAGTCGAACTTGCTATCTGGAATGACGCAATTTGTGGCTTTATTAAGCCGCATCACTATTACTTGATTGTCTTGCAAACTCCACAGTAACTTCAAACTTGCCATCCTCAGTTTTAGTAGCAAGCCCCTGCCCTTCCTCGAACTGTTTATTAACAAACACTATTTCAGTTGCGCTTGTTACATTCTTAAGGTCGGTGGCAAAATTCTCAAGCTGCGTACTAGCATTATCCCCGGTTATGGAAATAAAGTTGAGCGGCCATTTTATTGATACATTGCGCTCGGCTTTAAGCTTACGCACTGCATTTAAAACTGCAACCGCTGTAATTCCGGCATTTTCAGCGTCAGTATTTTCCGGGTAATCCTTGGATAAAGGCCAGTTGCCGCGTGCATGGATAGAGCCGCCAGCTTTCACTTTATCATCAAATATATGCGTGTAAAGCTCATCGGTTACATGCGGCACGATTGGTGCGAATAAGCGCAAGATACCGTCCAGGCAGTGATAGATGGTGTAGACAGCAGAAAGCTGCGGTACTAGGTGCTGGGTGCTAGGTGCTGGGAAATCCTTATCCAGCCCCAAGTCCCTAGCCCCTAGTCCCTCTTCTCCATATACCCTGCCCTTCACCAACTCCAGATAATTATCACAGAAATCATTCCAGAAGAAATCTTCGGCGGCAACGCGGGCATCGCAATATTCAAATTTATCAAATTCTTGCGTAGCTTTGTCTATTGCTTTTTTTAAGCGGGTTAATATCCACAAATCCAGAGGCTCGGTTATTACCCCATTTTTTACATCTTCAATTGCTGTAAGCGGTTTTTGCTGGATTTTATCAAGATGGATTGCCGCAAATTTCGTAGCATTCCAAAGTTTGGTTACTAACTTCCTGCCGATTTTAAGAACATCTTCAGAAAATGCAGTATCGCAGCCAAGGCGCGATGTTGAAGCCCAGAAACGCACCACATCCGCGCCTTTTTCCTCAATCAAATCCACTGGAGTTATTACATTACCCTTAGATTTACTCATTTTGGTTTTATCTGATGCCAAACACCAGCCAGAAATCATCAGGTTTTTCCAAGGAATTTTATCTTCATGCAAATGTGCTTTTACAATAGTATAAAACGCCCATGTGCGGATGATCTCATGCGCTTGCGGGCGCAGGTCGGCTGGGAATAGTTTGGAGTGGCGGTTGGCGTCTAAAATAAAGGGATTAAGGGATGAAGGTGTAAGGGATAAAGAACTCTTACTCCCGTCTTCCCTTACCCCCTTATTCCCTTCACTATTAATCCCCTTCGAGCTTAATTGCGGAGAGATTGAAGAAGTTGCCCAGGTGTCCATCACATCCGCTTCTGCAATAACTTCATCGCGGCTATAGCCCTTTGGTAAATCCACAAGCGGGTTAACAGGTAAATCAGCAGCATCAGGCAATATAATTTTGCCTTCCTCCCCTGCCCTTTTGGAATACCAAACCGGGAACGGAACACCGAAATAACGCTGGCGTGAAATACACCAATCCCATGAAAGCCCGTCAATCCACTGGTTGATTCGGATGCGCATATAATCAGGGTGCCAGTTGCACTCAGCAGCTTTGGCTTTTAATTCTTCTTTCTGGTCGAGGATTTTTATAAACCATTGGTGGGTAGGCAGAATTTCAAGTGCCGCACCAGAACGCTCCGCACATTTTACTGCGTGGGTTATAGGTTCTTGTTTTATAAGCAGGTTATTTTCGCGTAGCAGGTTAATTATTATTTCACGTGCGCCTGGGGATTTTGGGTCTGGGTTGGAGACTTTTTTGTTTTTTATTTTCTGGAATACTTCAATAAATTTAGCAAAGCATACGCAATCATCACTCATAATTACCGCAATACCAGGCTGCTCTAAATCTTCTATATTTTCAGATACTCCCTCACTTATTGCTGCATTATAAGCAAATACTAATATTTTTCCATCAGAAGAAGCAAGCTCAGAGAAATCAATTTTTCCATATTTATTAAGGATAACCCTCATTGGCAAATTATGCATCCGCCACCACAAAATATCCGTCTCATCACCAAAGGTACAGCACATTACAAGGCCAGTGCCTTTTTCTATCTTCACATTTTCATCGGCAAGGAGCGGTACTTTCACGCCGAATAATGCCGTTACCGCATTCTTATTCCTTAAATCCTGCCCACCATTTGCAACGTCAGTTCCGTTATATCTTTTATCATCAGGGTGATAGAAAACCGCAACACAAGCGCCAAGAAGTTCCGGGCGGGTGGTGGCTATGGTGATCGTCATTGCGAGCGCAGCGTGGCAATCCATCTTTCTTTCCTGACTTTCTCCCTCATGGATTGCCACGTCGGCTTCGCCTCCTCGCAATGACGAATCCTCAACCCCAAACGTAATATAATTCATGCTCGATGGCAGTTCCTTATCCTCCACCTCGGCTTGCGCAATGGCAGTCTGGTCTACAGGGTCCCACAGCATTGGCTGAAGTTTGCGGTAAACTTTTTCCTTATTAAATAAATCCAAAAATGAAAGTTGTGAAATCTTGCGGCTTTCTGCGCTTATAGTATGATATTCCTGCTTCCAATCCACACTTAGCGCAACGGATTCAAATAAATGGCGGAATTCTTTTCTTGCGTCTGTTGATACATCTTCGCATAATTTAATGAAATCTTCGCGGCTCATATCGGTTGCGCGAACCTTCTTTACCTTTTCAACAAGGCGCTCGGTTGGCAGACCGTTATCGTCAAAACCCATCGGGTAGAAAACATCCTTGCCGATCATGCGCTGGTAACGCGCTACAAAATCGGCCTGCGCGTATGAAAATATATGCCCCATATGCAAAACACCGGAAACTGTTGGTGGTGGGGTATCTATTACGAAAGTTTCATCACGCGGCTGGTCGTCTTTCCAGCTATATACCTGATTTTCCTCCCAATATTCCTGCCATTTCTTTTCAGAGGTTTTATGATCATAATTTTGCGGTAGGGGTTTCATAATTCAAACAATTTTGGGAGTTAATTTAAAGGGAAAATAAGTAAAAATTTATCAGTAATCAAGGACTTTTACAAAATCCACCGATATAAAAATACATATTAGGCTCTGTTAACAAAGTTTTTATAGAGGCATTTTTTTATATTTTTGAGCGAAAATTTAAGAAATTTTTTTCTAATAGCGGCACTATTTGAAATAAAATTTATTCAATTTGTAGCCAAAAAGATATAAAATGCAGTCATAAAATACTTTGTTAACAGAGCCTAAGACTTTAGTTTAAATATACAATTCCGGCATTCAATGTAAGCGCGTAACTCACCCAAAGTAGGTAAGGAACTAGCAGCATTGCAGCCAGCTTATCTATACGTATAAATTTTCGAATAGTGATGATAATTGAAACTAGTAATATAAATATATCTAACAGGCCAGCGACGTGGTTTTTTAATCCGAAGAAAAGTATCGACCACATTAAGTTGATAAATAGCTGGAAAAAGTACCAATGCATTGCCGAGTTTTTAAACTGGTTTTTGCCAATACTAACCCAGACACGCCAACCGCTTACAGCTATCATGATATAAAGTGCAGTCCATACAGGTCCAAAAACCCATGCAGGCGGATTCCAGGAAACTTTAACAAGGGTTGGATACCAATTTTGTACCGAAGTGAAAGTGGCGTAGCTACCAATAATCTGCACTACAGCAATTAACACCAGGAATCCTATTAGAGATATAAATTTATTTTTCATTTTTTCCTATTAGTCTTATAATTTTTTCTACCACCTTCTTGCGTGGGCTGGTTTTACGCCAGACGATGCCTATAGTACGTGAGGGTTGTTTGCCTGCAAATGGAATGTAGGATATCAGCTTATCTTTCTCCGAACTTATAGCAATTTCAGGGATTAATGTAATGCCAGAGCCTGCGGCTACCATTTGCCGCAGCGTCTCCAAACTGGTAGCGCGGAAACCAGAGGTTTCTTTTGCCCCGCTAAAATGGCACACCTGCAAAGCCTGATTCCTCATACAATGCCCATCTTCCAAAAGCAACAAGGATTCATGGCTTATATCATCCATGGTAACAGTTTTATTTTTAGCTAAATTATGCGCACCCGGAACTGCTAAACGGAATTTATCTTCAAATAAAATAGCAGTTGCAAGAGTTTCATTTTCTATAGGCAACGCCAATATTGCCGCATCTATCTCGCCTTGTAATAATTTTTCTATAAGGATTGGCGATTTTTCCTCAAGTAGTAACAATTGTAGTTTTGGCATTGCGGTTTTAATCGGGGAAATAATTTTTGGCAAAAAATATGGTGCAACCGTTGGAAAAGCGCCAAGCCTGAATTCTCCTGCAAATGGGTCGCGGCACGATTTTGAATAAGTTATCAAATCATCTGCCCCGGCAACAATGCTACGCGCCATTTTTATAATTTCATGCCCGTAATCCGTTAGCATAACCTGTTTATTGGTGCGTTCAAACACATTAACACCAAAATATTCCTCAAGCTTCTTTATTTGCATACTAAGGGTTGGCTGGCTTACATGGCACGCCTTTGCCGCCTTACCAAAATTAAGGTGTTCCGCCACTTCTATAAGATATTTTAAATCACGCAGGTTCATAACAATAGCTATAAACTATCGTTATCATAAAATCAATCGATTTTACCTAAGCTAAAATTGTAGCTAATGTAAGGGAATAACAACAAGCAATATAAGGAGATAAAAAATGCAGGATTTAGATTCATACCAGCTGTTTTGCGCCCTTGAATTGCTGAAAAGTAAGCAAAGGCAAAAGACAAAGAAACCAGAGCGTAGCGAAGATAAGGAGGTAATTTGCGCGTGTACTAAATATTTAAGTGAAACACTATAACATTAATTTAAACAATAATAAAGGAGTATAAGAAATGCTAGGTATAGGACAAAAATTTCCGGAATTTAAGGTAAAAGCAACCATCACTACCGATGTTACAACCGCCTTTACGGATATTGATAACAAAACTTACAAAGGTAAATGGTTGGTAGTATTTTTCTGGCCGAAAGATTTCACCTTTGTATGCCCGACTGAAATTGCCGAATTCGGCAAGCTTAATAAGGATTTTAAAGATAGGGATGCACAAGTGCTAGGAGCAAGTACAGATAGCGAATTCGTGCATTTAGCATGGCGGCAAAACCACAAAGATTTGAAAGATTTGCCATTTCCTATGCTTGCAGATGTGAAACGTGAACTAACTGGCGCGCTTGGTATTATCGACCCGGCTGAAGGCGTTGCTCAACGTGCAACTTACATTGTTGACCCTGAAGGCATCATACGCTTTGCGATGGTGACAGACCTTAACGTGGGCAGAAATGTAAAAGAAGTGGTGCGAGTACTAGACGCCCTGCAAACTGATGAGCTTTGCCCATGTAACTGGGAAAAAGGTAAGGAAACTATACAAGTAAAATAGATAGATATTAAGAACTTAGAATCTGGAACTTAGAAAATTATCTAAAAATCCAGACTCTAAGTTCCAAGTTCTAATAATTAAAGGAGACTAAAAATGAAAATGGAAATATTACGCGATGGATTACCAGGCTTTGCAAAAGATACCAAACTGAATTTAGGAACGGTATTAACCCCTGAAGGAGCGCCAGATTTAAGCCAGAACCAGATTTATGGAGTGGCACTATCAGCGGCTTATTCAGTTGGAAACAAGCAATTAATTGATACTCTTTTAGAAGAAAGTACAAGTGTATTGTCTGCTGAAGAAATCGAGGCTGCCAAAGCCGCTGCAACAATAATGGCGATGAATAATATTTACTATCGCTTTACCTATATGGCAAGCGATAAGGAATATGGAAAAATGCCCGCTAAACTACGCATGAGCATTATCGGCAATCCTGGTATTGCTAAAGTGGATTTTGAGCTGTACAGTTTAGGCGTATCCATAATAAATGGCTGCGGCATGTGCGTGGATGCACACGTGCATGAAGTTGAGAAAGCTGGAGTTACCAAACTTGGCGTGCAATCTGTTGCAAGGATTGCGGCTGTAATTAACGCAACCGCCAAAGCTTTAACAATATAAATTAAGGAGCCTAAAATGGCTAAAGTACAATCAATAAATGTAGCTGGGGAGCTAGCAATCCTTCTTGCTGATACTTATGCACTGGCACTTAAAACACAAAATTACCACTGGAATGTTACCGGCGCAGAATTTTATTCATTGCATAAATTATTCGAAGGGCAATATGAATCGCTGCATGATGCGGCAGATGAAATTGCTGAACGCATCCGTGCACTTGGTGCTTATGCTCCTGGTGGTTTTGCTGAATTTGCAAAGATTACTAATATTTCCGATGCTAAAGAAGGTGCATCTAGCAAAGAAATGTTGCAGGATTTAGCAAAAAGCCATGCGGCTATTGTAAGCCAGGCGAAGAAAGTGCTGGAAACGGCGGAATCTGCCGGAGATGATGCTACCATAGATATGGTGGTAGGCCGAATTGAAGAGCATGATAAACAAGCTTGGATGTTAAATAGCAGCTTGTAAATTAGATCCCAGTTACCTTAAAGCACATAAGGGCTGGGATTTTACCATCTATTAACGTAAACTTATTAAGATAGTAATGCTCCATAAATTTATAATTAAAATTAGAAATTTTCTTAACAATAGGAAAGCTGATCTAGCGATACAAGTTCTTACAATTATTTCTTTAATTTCTTTCTCTCTTGAAACACTGCCAGGTATTTCTGTAAAAGCTAGTGAAATATTATATGTGATTGAAATTGTCACAATTAGTATTTTTACTATTGAATATTTTCTTCGCATAATAAGCAGTAAGAAACCCTTTAAATTTATAATCAGCTGGTGGGGTATTGTCGATATACTTGCTATTTTGCCATATTATTTAAGTACTTACGTTGGTATTGGTGTGGATTTAAGAGCGATAAGAGTTTTAAGGCTTTTCAGGCTGGTTCGTATATTAAAGATATTTAGAAATAACAATGCACTTAAAAGGATTATCCGTTCGCTAGTTTTAGCAAGGGAGGAATTTTTCCTTTTTTTAGGATTATCTGCTATAATATTATACATATCATCTGTAGGAATATATTATTTTGAGAATCCTATTCAGCCAGAAAAATTTCAATCTATTCCACATTCGCTATGGTGGTCAGTGGTAACATTAACCACTGTTGGGTATGGTGATGTATACCCAATAACAGTTGGGGGAAAAATATTTACTGGAATTATAGTATTTGTTGGACTTGGTTTTATAGCAATGCCAGCCAGCATAATGACTGCGGCTCTTTCACAAGCACGTAATGAAGAGAATACGCTAGGAAATCGAGGCGATGTGTAGAAGAACTACATGAGACGAGGAAGATGGATCGCCACCTCCCACTCACTAATGGTTTGGCTTGCAGCGATGACGTTACACCTTAAGCAATCAATTGTAAAAGTAGACGTTACCTGGTGCCCTTTAACGAAAGGATGAGATAATTTATGGTAATTGCATGAATTTAGTAAGTGTCTTTTTAGCAATTCTAATACTCAACGCTACTATTGCATAAGCTAGCACAATTACTGGCCCTGCTGGTGCGTCAATTACTATTGAGACAAAAATTCCAAGCAAAATTGATGTGATTCCACATATCCACGCCATTAATTGTTTTTGTTTATATGGCGCAGCGGCTAAGGCCGGAAGTATAAGGCTTGCAAACACCACATAAACCCCCACAAGCTGCACAGAGGAAGTAATGGCTATGGCAAAAAGAACGTAAAACCAGTTACTGTGCCGCGCTTTATCCGGACGTAAAAACCATAAAACTAAAATACTGGCATATACTGGTGTATGTAGTATTACATCACGCCAGGTTACAAAAAGTATCTGTCCCGAAAGCAAGTGCTGAATTTCCTCGCCGCCATGTGGCCTATCTGCCAAAACCAATAAAGCAATTGATGCAGCCAGCACGAAGCTACTGCCGATAATTGCTTCTTGCTCTTTGGGTAATTTCTTTTCTACACACCGGAAAAGTAATGCTGCCAGCAGTGCAAAGCCTAGCGCTAAACTTTGTACTATCCACCAGACTGGTTCTTGCCAAATTATATTGGCAGCAACCACCCCAAGCCCTGCAAATTGTGCAATAGCGAGATCGATAAATATAATTCCGCGTTTAAGAACTTCTAACCCAAGCGGTGCATGTGTTAGCGCAATTATAAGGCCAGCAGCAAGTGCTGGCCCCACGATTGCAATTAATTCGTTACTTATCACCGGTTGCTCCCTTTAGAGTAGCAATAGTGCTATCAAACAGGCCGAACAAATCCGTAGCTGATTCATTGCCACCAACTGTATAAGGCATCTTAATAGCCGGTGTTCCAGTCTTTTCTGATAACCAATTACTTGCATCATCAGGATCATAAGAGCTACGCAAGATTGCCTTTGCCGGATGGACATTCAGGGTTTTCAGCAACTCTTCCAAGTGGCCAGTTGTTGGCGGAACCCCAGGTTTTGGCTCCAATGTAGCAACTTGGGTTAAACCAAGCCAATCATTCAAATAGGTAAATGACATGTGATGCACTACAACAGGAGTGCCTTTTAACGATAACGCCTCACTTTCCCAGCGCTTTATTGCCTGCTGCCATTTTTCAGAGAACACTGCATATTGCGATTTGTAGTAGGCACTATTCACCGCATCCACTTGTGATAACCTTGCTGTAAGCTCCTTTGCCACTAAAGCGATGTTATGCGGGTTTAGCTGCACGTGCGGATTGCCCTCCGGGTGGATATCACCTTGGCTTCTATCTACTGAGGCAGGTTTTTCCAGCAAATGAACAACACTAGATGCCTGCAAGTTCGCAATATTACCTGGCTGAACTTTAGAATTTCCTGCACTTTGCAATAGCACCGGAAGCCAGCCTATTTCTAGGCCGGAGCCAGAACATATTACAAAATCACTTTTACGCATTGCCGCAATCAGGCTTGGTTTAGCGCGCACATGATGCGGGTCTTCCATCGCTGTAGTTGCAGAAAATGTTTCCACTTTATCGCCACCAATTTCTTTTGCAAGCGAAGCCCATTCAGGCTCACAGGCAAATATTTTTGTTTTGGCATTGGCTGCTGGAGCGATTGCAAACAGTAAGCCTGTTATTATCAAAATTGAAGAAAATATACGCATATTTTTATACTCCTAATGTTTATTTAGTCGCTAGTCACTAGCCTTTAGCCAAAACTACTAGAGACTAGTAACTACCTAATACTTATGTGTACCATGAGCGCCAATGCTCATGATATATTGCAAGATAATTTGATTATCTTGTTTGCCCTGACTTAAATCCTCACGGTTATATTGCAGGCGCACCCGACTAAATTCGCTGTTAGTCCAATCTGTCATAAGCGAATATGTTTGGGGATTATGTCCATTGGAATCAAGTGCACTGCCTATCAGTGCGCCAGGTGCATCAGGAGCTTCTAACATGCTATACCGCACGCCAACACGGAACGAAGGTAAGAATTTATATGTAGCTTGTGCATATAAACCACTTTGATTTTCATTGAAAGCAACATCTCCTGTGTCTGCGGTGCTATCGTTATAAATGCCATTTTCTTTGCGGAGCATATATTCACCCTGCAAGGTTACTTCCTGTTCACGGCTATTCCCCGTTGGTGCCCAGGTATAGCGCAAATCAGTTGCATACAGGTTATTATCACCAATGAATGTTACTGTATCTTCATTAGTTACCCGCCCAGGTGTTTTTGTACCCAACCAAGAAGCACCAAGCCTCCAGCTTTGGTTTGTGCCTATATCACCACCAACACGGGCATAACTGGAATAGCTGCCAGAGCTTTCACCTGTCGCGCTACCACCTGGGAATTTATCACCCCTAAATGCACCACCACCAATTTCTGTATAAATATCGGTAGGTAGAATATAGGATAACTGAACCCCATCATCATTGAACCCTTTATTCAGAAAAGCGCGGTAAGGCAATGGCCTGTCTGCAAAATCATCAGCGTGGGCATGGTG
Source organism: Alphaproteobacteria bacterium UBA6187 (assembly GCA_002422795.1). Lineage (GTDB taxonomy): Bacteria > Pseudomonadota > Alphaproteobacteria > Rickettsiales > UBA6187 > UBA6187. The sequence continues at coordinate 30,153 of DITJ01000082.1, forward strand.
TTCATTTAAGTAACCAAAATTCCAGAAAGAACGCCCAGCTTTTAAGTTAAGTCCGTTTGGAAGCCCAGAACCTGGCAGGGTTTTAATATATGCCTCTTCTAGCTCCAGTTCATCTGCGCCATCTTCAGAGACTATTGCTGCAGTTAAGTGACCCGCAAACTTATCATCTACATTGGCAGAAAAATTAAGCTCAGACTCACCCAATCCCAAGCCTTCTGTGCCACGCTCACCTTCTTCACCTATTGCAAAACCTTTCATCTCAGATGTATCTGTGGAAAAGTTTGAATATTTTCCATTTAGGATAACTCCTATGGCAGGGTTAAAGCTATTATCGCTATTTCCGTTGCTTGAGCTGTTTCTAGCAACAGCTGCCGGTGGTGAGCTTTGTACTGGAGTTACTGCAACAGGAGCCTGCTGTACAGAGGTTTGGGTAGTTTTAGTCTTTTCCATTTTGGATAGTTTTGCTTCTAAATCAGCAATACGGCTTTCGTAACTTTTACGCATTGATTGGATTTCTGCCCGCAATTCTGCAGTATCATTATCAGATGCAGCAAAGGCTGAAGTGCTTGAAAGCAAGGCAATAAGAGCGGCTGATGCCGCAAGTTTAGTTTTACGCATGGTATTCTCTCTTTAAAAATAATTTAGAACGCGCGAAGTGCTCAGCACAACGACACATAATATTTAAAATAGATTGGTATTAAGAAAGGAGAATAGCAGGCGGTGCGCGTGGATTTGATTCAGAGTATTTCTGTAATTCAGAAATAATACTACTGATAGAAATATTCTTAATAACGTAGAAATTAACTACAGGTAATTCAATAGAATTATCAGCACTGCTGATTTGATTATGCTCACAGAACGTGGCAATATCACAGGTTTTACCATGATGTTTATGTGTAGAAAAACCATGCTCCGCCATGTGCAGAATGCTAAGCATTTGCACAGTAAGGAAAACTATAGCTATTAATAAACTAAATTTTTTGTTCATTGGCCTGGATATTTTTATCAACACTTCACTAAAATGAGAATTATAACATACTTGTCAAGGGGATTGTCCAGGGCCACCTCATAAATTTCATAACAAGCTCCTAAAAAAAGGAAGATGGGCCTAGCCTACTCCCCCCTTGAGGGGGAGTCAGGATTAATACCATTTCTCAGTTGGTTATATGCATCAGCAGTATGTTGCATTAATCCTGGTGGGGGGTGAAATATTACTTACCCCCCACCAAAATCCTTGCCGCGCTTTCATTGTTTTGCAAGTTTTGAGTAGCGCGGGGGCGGATTTTGCGCTCCCCCTCAAGGGGGGAGCCAGACAATCATTCTTTATTTTCAATATATTGCGATCAAAATCGTAACAATAATTTATGAGGTGGCCCTGCCTCACGGCTCAAGGGTGACGTAAAAATAGCGTATTTGTATCTATATAGCCTCCTTCTTGCTCGTTATCCTCGTTAGAGATTCTAGGCGTTCGGTGTCATTTTTGAGGCGTTGGTCAATATAGGTGCATTCAAATACTTCATTATTACGGGAATGTGCATTGCCAAGGTTCTCTGGTGTCTTTTTTAATTCATCCCCCTTCAAAAACTAGAGCAATGATTGATATTACGATAGATACAACAGCAAAGATCTGCGTAATTCTAAGCTCTTTTTTCTCATCTTCCATATTTGCTAGAATTGCACATAGATATGGGTAATTAATGCAATTAATTTTATCTCCAACTCTGAGTGCGAAAAAGTGGACGTTGGAACCATCGTCATTTTTATATCCATGCCGTTTTTCTAAATGCGTATAGAGCCTCTGGAATACCAATTCTTTATCCACTTTCATTTTTTCTGCGATAAGTTTGCAGTCAATCTGGATATAAAATCTCTCTTTCTGATCTCCTCTCCCTAAGTAAGCCTCAACATATTCCTTTTGGATCGTTTTTAGTAATTCTAGGTCTGTAAAGTGCAAAGAAGGTTTTTTCATTTTTTACCGACTTTCTCGCTGGCCATGACGGAGCGGGACATTCTTAAGTCAAATTACTATAGAAATGAAAATGGGAAACACTATAATTTATTGCGCGATTGGTTATATAGCCCTACCCTTTTAGCACCAGTGTCTATAAGGAATTGGTCTTAGCGCTCTCCTCCTGGGAGGGGCAATTGAGCTAAAGAGCTATATTTATCCTAATGCCCGCCGCCTTCCAATGATTTAATGATAGATTCAGTTGTAGCTTTTGCATCACCAAATAACATTAAAGTATTTTCACGGAAGAATAATTCATTTTCAACACCAGCATAACCGGCAGCCATCCCCCTTTTCAGGAATAATACGTTGCGGGCTTTTTCAACATCAAGTATCGGCATACCATAAATTGGTGAAGCTTTATTAGTTTTAGCGGCAGGGTTGGTTATATCATTTGCCCCGATTACAAACGCAACATCGGCTTTTGCAAATTCACGGTTTATTTCACTCTGTTCAAATACCTGATCGTAAGATACATTTGCTTCAGCAAGAAGTACGTTCATGTGGCCTGGCATTCTTCCTGCAACCGGATGGATTGCATATTTTACTTCGATACCTTTTTTCTGTAATAAATCAGCCATTTCTTTTACGGCATGCTGCGCCTGCGCAACCGCCATACCATAACCTGGTACGATAATTACCAGCTTTGCCTGCTCAAGCAGGAATGCTGCATCTTCACCGCTAACACTTTTTACCGCACTCATATCATGCTGTGATGCGTTATCCACACCACCTGCTTCATTGCCAAAGCCGCCAAATATAACATTTATAATCGAGCGGTTCATAGCTTTACACATTACATAACTAAGTATTGCACCACTCGCGCCAACAAGTGCGCCTGTGATTATAAGCAGGCTGTTGCCAAGTGTAAAACCAATACCTGCCGCTGCCCACCCTGAATAAGAATTCAGCATTGAAACCACCACAGGCATATCCGCGCCGCCAATCGGGATGATAAGCAGGAAACCAAGTGCTAATGCAAGCACTGCCATATATAGGAAAATATCGTGGGATTGTGCATGATAAAACTGATAACCAAGATATATAATTAAAATTGTTATTGCGGCATTTACTATATTCTGGCCGGTGAATTTTATTGGCTTGCCGCTCATTGTGCCTTGCAACTTGGCAAAGGCTATTAAAGAACCGGAAAAAGTTATAGCGCCGATAACCATACCAAGTGCCATTTCCACAAGGCTTGCTTGATTTATCTTGCCAACCTGGCCAATATTGAATGATTCGGGTGAAAATAAAGCTGCGCTTGCAACTAATACTGCCGCAAGACCTATCAGTGAATGAAAGGCTGCAACTAATTGCGGCATAGCCGTCATCTTTATTTTCAGGGCAATAACAGCGCCTATTGCGCCTCCTAATAATATTAATGCAATTACAATCTGCTGGTTGTGAAAATTAAAACCCTTAATAGTTGTGCCGATGGCAATAACCATACCAATAATGCCGAAAAGATTGCCAAGGCGAGCACTTCTTGGGGAGGCTAATCCTTTAAGGGCAAGGATAAAGAAGATGGCTGCTACTAAGTATAATATTGAAGAAAGGTTATCCATTTGCATTCCTGTATTAGTAAAGAATATTAGAGTGTGAGAATGTAAGAGTGTGAGGGCATAAGAATGTTGGAATATTAGAATATTAGTGCGTATCCTAATTGCTACAATTTTATGTATTGTACTACATTCTTACGTACTCACACTCTTACATTCTCACATTCTTATACTCTAATATTATTTCTTTTTCTTAAACATCTGCAGCATGCGCTGCGTTACTATAAAGCCGCCAAATATGTTGATTGAAGCAATAAATATTGCCACCATGCCTAAAATGCTTGCAGTAGAGCCGAGCGCGGAGCCTACAGCCAATATTGCACCAACAACGATTATACTTGATATTGCATTTGTAACTGACATAAGGGGGGTGTGCAGAGCCGGAGTTACCTTCCACACAACATAATAACCAACGAAACACGCAAGTACAAAAACGGTTATGGCAAATATAAACGGATCAACACCGCTTACCATAACTTCTGAAACAACGGTTGCCGTTTCCGGCTGTAAATTCATCATACCTTCTGCAAGAGTTGCAGCATTTCCTGAGAGTTCCGCCGCTTTATTTGCCAAATCACTGGCGTTATTAACAAGCTGGTTTATATCGCTCATTTCTATTTACTCTTATTATAGTTTGGATGTACGATTCTACCATCGTGAGTGATAAGGCAGTTTTGGATTATCTCATCTTCAAAATCTATTTTTATTTTGTTCATTTTCTGGTTTACCATTAACTGAACAAAATTAAACAGGTTTCTTGCATAAAGCCTGCTTGAATCATATGGAACACGCGCCGGCATGTTATCATAACCGATAATTTTCACGCCAAACTCAGATACAATTTTATTGCGCTGGCTTAAAGCGCAATTTCCACCGGAGGCAGTTGCAAGGTCAACTATCACTGAACCGGGTTTCATATCTTTTACCATTTTTTCGGTAATAAGCTGTGGGGCGGGCCTGCCAGGGATTAATGCGGTGCAGATAACAATATCATTTGCTTTGATAGTATCATGGATTAAAGTTGCCTGCTTCTTCTTATAGGCTTCAGACATTTCTTTGGCATAACCGCCCTTAGTTTCTCCTTCATCGGCTTCAGCGGGCACTTCCACGAATGTAGCACCAAGGCTTTGCACCTGTTCTTTTACAACTGAGCGTACATCGAACGCGGAAACAATTGCGCCCATTCTTCTTGCTGTGGCAATAGCCTGAAGCCCCGCCACGCCAGCGCCAAGTACAAGAACTTTAGCTGGCCTTATAGTGCCTGCCGCAGTTGTCATCATCGGTACAACACGGTCAAATTCAGCAAAAGCATCAACAACGGCTTTATATCCCGCAATATTACTTTGGGATGAAAGCACATCCATGCTTTGCGCGCGGGTAATGCGTGGAAGATATTCCATAGCAAAAACAGAAATTTTGCTATCTGCATATTTTTTGATAATATTTGCTTCCTGGGATGCAAGCAAACCAACCAGAACAGCACCGCTTTTCATAGCAGTTATATTGCCTGCAACTGGTGCCTGCACTTTAAGTACAATATCGGCCTCACTTAAAACCGCATTTGCCGTTGCGCCTATTTTAGCGCCAGCTTGTTTATAAGCTTCATCTGAAAAACCAGCCGCTTCACCGGATTCTTTTTCAATGTTTACTTCAATGCCAAGCTTAACATAATCTCCAATAATTTCAGGTGTAATTGCTACCCTTCTTTCATTGGCATCTTTTTCTTTTATAACAGCAAGTTTCATTCTCGCTAATCTCAACTATAAGTTTGAATTAATAGACGTGTTGCAGTTTACTCAATTGGAATCAATAATCAAGATTTAATTATTGTTAAGTGGCAAGTTATAAATGGTAAGTGTTAATCGGAACTTATCTTTCTTATCACTCATCACTTAATACTGCTACCCACGCTTAATTTCAATAGCCAGCACATTCATAAATAGCCAGAATATTATAATGGATATAAAATATGTTACGTTACTAAGGCTTATAACTCCGCGGCTGATTTCCAGGAAGTTGGTAAGGAAACTGAATGAACTTATTGTATCAAGCAGTACTTGCGAAAAGCCAAGGGCGCTAAAGAAATTCAATATCACCGGCAAGCCGCTAATATTAAGCAGGAAGCAGATAGTTACGCTGATTACGAATGAAACAACCTGGTTTCTTGTAAGTGCGGATATGCAGGAGCCTATCGCTAAAAAGCCGCCAGCTTCCAGCACACTTGCAAGGTAACCTGCGAAAATAGCTCCGTTATCTGGGTTGCCAAGGTAATTTACCGTAAGCCACATAGGGAATGTAAGGAATAAAGCAACCGAGGCAAAAACCCAGGCTGCGAAATATTTACCAAGCACCGCTTCCAATGTTGAAATTGGCAGGGTCATTAATAGTTCAATAGTGCCGCTTCTGCGCTCCTCTGCCCAAAGGCGCATGGATATTGCAGGTATAAGGAATAGATAAATCCATGGATGCCAGATAAAAAATGAATCCAGGCTTGCCTGTCCTGCTTCAAAGAAATTCCCCATATAGAAGGTAAATAACCCGCTAAGTAGCAGGAATACTACAATAAATACATAGGCAACAGGGGTTTCAAAATAACCCAGAAGTTCACGTTTGAAAATGGTTAGTGTGTTGTTCATAAATTTAAGAAAGAATGTGAGAATATAAGAATGTTAGAGTGTTAGTAAATTCAGGCAATTTATAACAAAACTTACATTCTTACACTCTCATATTCTAAATACTCTCCTTAATTTGTTAGCTCCCTAAATGCCTCATCAAGCGCGCCTTTCCTTGAGTAAAGCTCTTCAATCTGGTATTTTTGCCTATATAACATGTCACTTATATCGGGAAGGATATATTTGCCGTTTTTAGGAAAGGCTATTACGCTATTTTGCCCTTCCATTTTAACTTCGGCTATATCTTGCAAAGCGCGTATATCATGCAATATTTTATCGGCTGATTCATTTTTTAGTTTGATAACTACAGAATTATGGCTGCTTGCTTTCCGGGTGATTTCATCGGTAGTTCCGCTTGCAACAATTTTTCCGCCCGCTATAACTATTGCGCGGCTACAGATTGCCTCAACTTCTTCAAGTATATGGGTGGAAATTATTATAGCCTTATCCTTTGCCATGGATTTTATAAGCTCACGCACTTCATGCTTCTGGTTAGGGTCTAGCCCATCGGTAGGCTCATCAAGTATAAGCACTTCTGGATCGTGGATAATAGCCTGGGCAAGTGCTACGCGCCTTTTAAAACCTTTGGATAAAGTATCGATATTTTGCTTCAGGACTTTAGAAAGATGTAGTTTCTGGATAACAAAATCCATACGCTCTTTCAATTTATCGCCTTTCAGGCCACGGATTTCACCCATAAAACCAAGGAAGGTTTCCGGGGTCATGTCGTTATATAAAGGGCCTCCTTCGGGAAGGTAGCCGATTCTTTTACTTGATTCAACCCTGTTTTTTAATACATTAAAACCGCATACTTCTATTTCACCTGAAGTTGGCGGGAAATAGCCCGTAATCATGCGCATGGTGGTAGTTTTTCCAGCTCCATTGGGGCCAAGGAAGCCTAAAACCTCTCCCTTATTTACAGAAAATGATAGACCGCTAACAGCCGAAAATGAGCCGAATTTTTTACTTAAGTCCGTTATAGATACCAGTGATTCCATGTATAGTATTTCCCATTTTCAATAATGATGCGTCAATCATCGTCTCATGTAGCTCACCTACACATCGCCTCGATTTCCTATCATTATTGAAAAGCGAAAACACTATAAGTAGCTCCTGCTGAACTTGCAGTGGAAATAATATCTGCGGGCGCAGGCAATGTCAACCCGATGATAACTAAAATAAAAATCAAATTTAGTATAGACAAGGAAACTGTATTACTTTCTATTTTATCCTGGAATATGCCTAACTATACAAACATGATAGCCCCGAACTATAAAGCTATACCAACTCTCCCGCTAAGCTGAACGGCATAGTCTTTACTATTTTTACATGCCTGATTTTACCAAATATATCCTCATTACCCGGCATCACATGTACAGATTGCATATATGGGCTTTTGCCGATAAGTTGCTCGTCACGCCTGCCTTCCCTGTCAAATAGAACCGGCATAATCATGCCATCGCAGGATTTATTAAAAGCTATTTGCTGCTCCCTGATAAGCGCCTGGAAGCGTTGCAGGCGCTCATCTTTTACTTCTTCAGGAACCTGGTTTTCCATGTCTGCTCCCGGTGTTCCAGGGCGTGGACTGTATGTAAATGAATATGCCTGTGAAAAACCAACTGTTTTTGCAAGGTCTAAGGTATCTGCAAAATCTTGCTCAGTTTCACCAGGAAATCCGATTATAAAATCGGAGCTGAACTGCATATCCGGGCGGCTTTTGCGCAGGCGCTCGATAATTTTAAAATACTCATCCCTTGTATGCTTCCTGTTCATGGCGGAAAGTATTTTATTAGAACCAGATTGCACAGGCAAGTTTAAAAACGGCATAAGTTTTGGCTCAAGGCCATGTGCTTCATATAATTCTTCATGCATATCACGCGGGTGAGAAGTGCTGTAGCGGATGCGTTCCAAACCATCAATCTTGGCTAAATGATTGATAAGCATTCCAAGGTTCCAGGTTTTTCCGTCAAGCTCACCATGGTATGCATTAACATTCTGGCCAAGCAGGGTTATTTCTTTTGCGCCCCCTGCAACAAGGCGGATTGCCTCGCGGTAAATTTCCGGCACATTGCGGGAATATTCCGCACCACGAGTATAGGGAACTACGCAAAACGTGCAAAATTTATCACAGCCTTCCTGAATGGAAAGGCACGCAGATGCCCCTTGCGGCTTTGATTCTTCAGGCAATTGGTCGAATTTTTTGTCATGTAGTTCCAGGTTGATGGCGTGGCCGCTATCGCGCTGCACTTTGCCGACCAAATCCGGCAGGCTGCTATATGACTGCGAACCTACCACTACATCCACATAAGGAGCACGGCGGAATATTTCTTCGCCTTCAGCCTGTGCCACACAGCCAGCTACGGCAACAATCATTTTTTCGCCGTTTTTCTTGCGCTTGTTTTTTTCTTTATTAATACGTCCAAGTTCGGAATAAACCTTTTCAGCCGCCCGCTCCCTGATATGACAGGTATTGAGGATTATCATATCCGCCCCTTCAGGCTGGTGCCATTCTTCATAGCCCTGGGTGCGCATAACGTCTGCCATTTTGATTGAATCATAAATATTCATCTGGCAGCCATAAGTTTTGATATATAGTTTTTTAGCCAAGCGGTTTCCCCTGTGTTAAAATATATGGGGAACATACCTAATTATCACAATAATTGCAAACAGGTTCCTAACTCTTCTAATCTTTAACAGCAAATTTATATCTTTTCCTTTATTCCACATTTCTTCCTTAGGCGCGTTTTCTTACACTGACAGTAAGGTAACAAGAAGATATGGAGGTAAGAACATGCTTAGATATGCATTAGGATTTTTTATTGTAGCTCTTATAGCTGCATTCTTAGGGTTTAGTGGGATTGCAATTATATCAGTAGAAATAGCCAAAATTATTTTCTTTATATTCCTGGTGTTATTCGTTCTTTCTTTAGTTGCAGGAATATTTAGAAATGAAATTAATTGGCCGCACCATAAATAATATTGATAAATAATAAATATGAAAAATGACAATGAAAACAAGCTGCGTCAGCAAACTATTAAATGGTTTCTCTTTGTAATCATCCTATTTGTGGCAGGGATTTTGGTTTATTACACTTTTAATATTCCGGAAAGACGCAGCCCGGGTCGCAAAATAGGTGATGCAATAAATGAACTGGATTCCGGCGCAAAAAAAGCCGCACGTCAGTTGGAAGACCGCACACCCGCAGAAAAACTTGAAGATACTGTGAATGATGCAAAGGAAAAAGTTAACAATGCTGACTAAACCTGGCTAGAAGATTAAGGGGGTGATGAATATTAAATCTGTCGCCTCCTTAGCTTTCTACCCGGGACTAAATTAAGAAAATTTATTTAATTAACCAATATTAACCCAAAACAGGAGAATACTAATGTCAAAAATCCAAAGTAAATCCGCTGAATATAGTGATAATCTTAAATCTGAACAGATTGGTATAATGAATGAAGTTGCTGATAAAGTAAGGAGTGCCGGAAGGACTGTGCGTGAATTTTCAGATGATACCCAGGAAAAAGTAATGGAGTTGCGTGAGGCAGCAGAAAGCCGCTTGCGTGCAAATCCTTTAAGTACATCGGCCATAATATTTGCTTCCGGGATTATACTCGGTGCTATTCTACGGAGAAGATAGTGGATATTGTAAAAGATTTATTATCCGTGATGAAAACAATGGTTGAATCCAAAGTTCACCATGGAAAACAAGAGCTGGAAGGGCGCTTATTGTTCTGGGCTTTAAAAGGCACATTAAGCGTCCTGGCGGTGATATTCATCTCAATTTCATTGTTTACCTGGCTTACTAATGTTCTTTCAATGGCTCATTTGGCAGCTTTGATGACAGCTATTATATGTATTCTTGTGTATATCCTTATTGGTTTCATACAAACACAGTTTAATAAGAGGATGCACAATAAACATGATGAATGGTTATTGGTGGTGATGCCGTTAGTAGAAGCCTTTATTGAAGGTGTTAATACAGAGAAAAAAACAAAGAAAGAAAAGGATATTGAAAAAGATATTTAGGCATATCTTCTAAGAGCTTGTAGCGAATTAACGACTT
>DITJ01000108.1 GCA_002422795.1 Alphaproteobacteria bacterium UBA6187
TACAATGCCTGACACCAGAAGACGCAATGGCATACGCTGCAAAATTAGCAAAGCCGGATGATTTTATCGCTGTTTTTGGCAGCTATACAAGAACATCACTTCCGCAAATCCGTAATGCATTTGAGGCTATTTCAGTAAATATGGCAGCAGCATAAATAATTGGGAATTTTATAGTAATTTACTATCAAGCTCGAATTCCCGTCGTGATTTATGTAATTGCGAGGCGCGAAGTGCTATGGCAATCCAGAAATATTACACACCACATGTTTCTTTGCTTCTGGATAGCCACGCCTTACGGCTCAAGGGTGATGTAAAACCTAGAATTAGGCATAATAAGGCGCTCTACCGACCTATTGAAACATAATGATAACCTAAAGAAACGGCCTGTTTGCCATTAAGCAGGTTACGCAAGTCAACTATTACATTGCCACGCAAAAGGTCTTTTGTTTTTTCAAGATTGAGTTCTTTGAATTCCTGCCACTCAGTGACTATTACAAAAGCATCTACTCCTGCTAGAGCTTCATTCGCGCTATCACACCATTTGATTGAAGTGTCGGTCAGCTCTTTACGCGCTTCATTCATTCCAACCGGATCATATACACGGATATTTGCACCCGCCTTTATAAGTTCTGGCGCAATAACCAGGCTTGGGCTATAGCGCATATCATCGGTATTGGCTTTGAAAGTAAGGCCGAGTATAGCAATTTCCTTTTCCTTAACATCTCCGCCACATGCGATAATAACTTTATTTGCCATATTTATTTTGCGTCGATCATTAGCATCTATAACTGCTTCAATAATGCGGGTAGGGTAGCCGGCGTCTTTAGCAATATGGGTTAGCGCCTTAGTATCTTTCGGGAAACATGAGCCGCCATAACCAGGCCCAGGCTGCATGTATTTACCGCTGATGCGGCTATCCATTCCCATGCCTTTTACCACCATATCAATATCGGCAGACGTTCCTTCGCAAATATCGGCAACTTCGTTTACAAAGGCAATTTTCATAGCAAGAAATGCGTTTGAAGCATATTTTATAAGCTCGGCTGTCGTAATATTAGTAAACAATACAGGAATTCCTTCCCCTATCATTTTGCTATAAAGCATCTGCATAATATTTTTGGTATTATCAGATTCAGCGCCGATAATCACGCGGTCAGGATACATAAAATCATTAATCGCCGAACCTTCGCGCAGGAATTCAGGATTTGAGGCAACTTCGCAAATAATATCTGGTCTGGTTTCCTGCAATATTTTTAGAACTTTCCTGCCGGTTCCAACCGGAACCGTGGATTTTGTTATAACCACCACAGGTTTTTCAATATTTTCGGCAATTTCTTTTGTTGCAGCAAAAACATAAGTTAAATCAGCCCTGCCGGTATTATCATCTGTTGGTGTTCCAACTGCCAGAAGCACAGCGTCCGCACCTTTAAGGGCAACTTGTAAAGATGTAGTAAATAAAAGCCTGCCACTTTCCCTGTTTTTCTTTACAACATCTTCCAGACCTGGTTCATATATAGGGATACCGCCATCTTCAAGGATTCTAATCTTGCGCTCATCTTTATCAACGCAAATTACATGATGCCCCATATCAGAAAAACATGCGCCAGATACTAGGCCAACATAGCCCGTGCCTATTACAACTAGTTTCATTTTTCCTCGCTTGTAGTTTGTGGTTTGTAGTTCTTAGTTGGTAGTCTGTAGTTATTCCTATAAAAATGTTTAACTATAAACTATTAACCACGAACTACTAACTATTTATACTTCTCCAGCATCACCTTCACCCTATCGCGCATATCATCACGCTGTAGTGCATAAGCTATATTTGCTTCTAAAAACCCTACCCTGTTACCACAATCAAATCGGTGGCCTTCAAATTTAAGGCCATAAAAATCCGCACCATCTTTCAGCATGGAAAGCATTGAATCCGTAAGCTGGATTTCCCCACCAACTGACGCACTGCCTTTATCCAGATACTCAAATATCTTTGCATTTAAGATATATCTTCCGGTAATTGAAAGGTTGGAAGGCGCGTTTTCCGGCTTTGGTTTTTCCACCATTCCTTTTAGTTTCATAACATTATCGCCGTTATTATCGCAATCTATAATGCCATATTTGGAAACCTGTTCATACGGTACTTCACCCGCTGCGATAATATTTCCGCCAACTTTTTTATGCACCTTTACCATTTGTTTAAGCAAGCCATTTCCAGGATTAAGCACCATTTCATCGGCAAGCAGCACCGCAAAATCCTCATCTTTTTCCACAAGGTTACGGGCGCACCAAACTGCATGTCCCAACCCCATAGGCTCGCGCTGGGGCACAAACACTATCTGCCCGGATTTTGGTATCCAATCGCGCACTTCTGCCAAAATATCGTTTTTTTCATCATTAGAAAGTACGGTCTGTAATTCAAACGCATGGTCGAAATGGTTGTTTATTGCGCTTTTATTGCGCCCTGTGATGAATATGAATTCTTCTATGCCAGCTTCCACGGCCTCTTCAAATGCGTATTGTATAAGTGGCTTGGTGGCTACCGGAAGCATTTCCTTCGGTATGGATTTTGTTGCAGGCAAAAACCTTGTGCCAAGGCCACCTACGGGGAATATTGCTTTTTTAATTGGTTTCATTTTTCGTTTATAGTTGTTCGTTTATGGTTGGCCGCTTAGCATTAATTTATCACTAATAATTCCAATTAAAAGATAACAAAACAGCTAACTGGCAACGACAAACTACAAACTACAAACGATTTACGCAATAAAAAAACTTTTTTCTGCAATAATTCTTGACAGCAACAGTTTTATCTCTATTTTTACCAAACAGTTTAAATACTAAATAAATGTGATATATATATGGCAAGCAAAAATAAAACCCTAGTTAAAATGACCAGCACTGGCACTATGCCTGATGGCGCACTTACTGGAACATACTTTGTTATCAAGAAAAACCCTAAGAATCAGAAAGCTAAGGGTGCTGATGGCAAAATAAGAATGAAAAAATACGATAAGAGAATCAGGCAGCATGTTGTTTTCTTAGAAAAGAAAATGCCTAGCCACTCTAAATAATTGGCTGAAATATTATAAGAAAAAGGCGGCTTTATGCCGCCTTTTTTCGTGCTTTATTTTTCAGCAGCTTTCTTAAGTGTATCTAGCACTTCTTTTTTACTTAGAAGTTCAGAAAGGATTATCCCATCGGGTGCGCCAGGTCCGTAAATAATATTAAACGGAATTCCAGCGCGTTCATATTCCATCAAATATCTGGATATATTTTCGTCGTGGTTGGTCCAATTGGCACGCATGGCAACTACACCATTTTTCAAGAAGGCCTCTTTTATTTCACTGTTATCCAGCACAAGCAGCTTATTTACCTTGCACGTTAAGCACCAATCAGCAGTTACATCAACAAATACAATCTTACCATTTTCCACGAGCGACTTAATATGCTCCGGCTTGAAATCTTCCCATAATTCATGCGTTACAGGTTCAATTTGGTTAGAAATTTTTACAGGCAGTGTAAAAGAAAGGATGATAATAACCAGCAAAAGTGGAATCTTAATTTTTTGGATAATTGCATAATGGTTTGCAGCCCATAATTTTAAAACCTTAATCATGCATAATATTAACAATACACTGGCCGCCATTTTGCCTAACTGGTTTGAAAGTACCCATATAAGCCATATAGCGGCTATGGCAAGTAGGAAGCCCATGAAATGCTTTACCTTCACCATCCATTTTCCAGGCTTTGGAAGTTTTGTAACCAGACGCGGGAATATGCTAAATAATATATATGGGAAAGCAAGGCCAAGGGCCATTGCAAGGAATATACTAAATATTTCGAATGCCCCACGCGTAACTGCAAATCCTACTGCCACACCTAAGAATGGGGCGGTGCATGGGGTTGCAAGTATAGTAGCCAGCACGCCAGACATAAAATGGCCGGTCATGCCTTCATATTTACTGCCGCTTCCAGCCATTCTGGCAGGCAGGTTTATCTCATAAAAACCCCACATATTTGCAGCAAAAAGTGTTAGTATAACAACCAGGGCGATAATGAAATACGGTTGCTGGAAATGTATGCCCCAGCCAATATTTTCCCCGGTTTCTTTTAGCAATATTGTTATTACGGCAAGCGCAATAAATGAAAATATTATACCAAGTGCCGTTAGTAGGAAGCTACTGGTTACATCGCTTTCCTTGCCGCCACCATGTTTTATCACACCAAGTAATTTTATGGAAAGCACGGGCAACACACATGGCATCACGTTTAAAATAAGGCCGCCCAGAAATCCGAATATTATCATAAATAATAATGTCGCAGAGCCACTTTCAGGGGGAGATTCACTGCTGCCTATTGAATCATTATTCGCAATAAGCTCAACGGCATTTGCGCCATTTACCAGGGTTAATTTTAGCTCCATGCCGGAGAAATCTTTTTTATCGGTAAGGAAAGTTACTGGGATAAAGAATTTAGCAGTTTTATCTTGAATCTTCACAATAGGGTTTTTAAAAGCAAACTGCCCGCCGCCTTCAACAAAAACAGTCGAATCTATGAAAAATCCTGTTGAGCTATTGGCGGTTACTTCAATGAATTGGTTGTTTTTATTTGTAAAATCACCTTTGTTTACAGATTCAATTTTTAAGCCCCCAGTGCCATTTTGGCCTGGCACAAAAGTTAGTGCTTTTTCTATTTTAGTCAGGTTTTCTGGCGAATTATCACCAGGATTTATATTTAAGGATAAGTCTGCTTGATCGGGGATGCATATATCTGAACATATTGCATAAGAAACATTCAGGTTTATATCAATGGGTTTAGTTTTATCTTTGGCAGTAATAATTATAGGGAATGCAACTTCATTTTCATAAATATAACTTTCCAGTGAATTATCCGCTGTTAGCTGCTGGACAAGCCGCTTTGGCGCAGGCCATAAAAACTCTACGCCCGCAATATTTTCAGAGCCATTCCAGTCTAAAGCCGGGGGAAACCCAGTGTCTCCGGCATCCCGCCAATATATATGCCAATGAGGTTGCATTTTTATATTTAAGCCGAGCTGGACTTTATCGCCCTTATAACTTCCGGCAAGTAAACTTACTTCCGCCTGTTCACTTTTTACTATATTTTTTTCAGATGCGAGAGTATTCTTGCAGAGAAATATAGTTAAACTAAGCGCAACTAAAAATTTAAATACGACATTCTTATTCAATTTATTTACCATTTAATATAAACTATATATAATAATATACACCGCCACTTGAAAAACTAACTAACACTAATTACATATTATACTCATTCTGATTCAAACTGCCTATTAGAATCAAGTATTTTTTGTTATAGATAAAAATTAAATCCGAAGTAATAGCGGTCTTATTTCAAGGATTTAAATTTTATCTATAACAAATAAAGACGAAGCGTTATAATCGGCAGTTTGAATCATAATGAGTATATAAATATCTAACCAAATAAATAATATCAAAATGCTAAGAAAAGAACATAATAATATAGGATATCTGGAAGGCAACTTATTGGTTGCAACCCCGCTTCTTAATGGCTCCGCCTTTGAAAAGGCTGTGATATATTTGTGTGCGCATAATGAAATTGGCTCTATGGGTATATTGATTAACCATGCCATAAATAACCTTAAATATATTGATATACTAACCCAGGTTGGAATTAATTCTTCGGAAATTAATTTTAAAAACACCCCAGTTTATTGCGGCGGGCCAATTGAATCTGCCAAAGGGTTCATATTACATACTAGCGATTATTACGGCCTTAATACACAAGTGCTGCATGATAATATCTCGCTAACATCAACAATTGATATATTGCAGGACATGGCATCTGGAAGGGGGCCGCATAAGCGTATACTTGCCTTGGGTTGCGCAGGATGGGAAGCCGGGCAGCTTGAAAAAGAAATAAAAGAAAACGCCTGGATTACAATCCCTGCTACTGAAACTATAATGTTTGATGCCGATGATGCAGATAAATGGTATCAGGCTACAAATTCACTGGGCATTAATAATGTAAATTATTCTTACTTTGTTGGGAATGCTTAAGGAATGCCTGAATTTGTATAGCGTTTTCGCTTTCTAAGAGGCTGTCAGCTAGATGTGAAAATCAGGTTTACTACCGGTTTTTATTTTATACTCAACCAGTTTGCATAAGTCTTCGATAGTTTTTGTCTGCAATGAAGCTTCTATGCTGCTTGCTATTTCATTGTTAACTTTACTTATAATATCTTTCCTGATTGAATTGCATTCCCTATCTTTCTGCTTTGAAGATGCAAGCGTTTCATTACTAAGTAATGAGAAAATTTCACCAACGGAGATTTTGCGTTTTTCACGCGCCAGAGTATAACCACCGCGCGGGCCTTTCGTACCTTTTAATATCCCTTCTTTCACAAGTATTTGCAGCACAGGTTCAAGATGGCGCGGTAAAACATCCTGGTAAGAGCAGATTTGCTTACTGCTAACAGGGTCAGCACCGGAATTAAGCGCTATAAAAAGCACCGACTCCAAACCTTCTGTAAATTTAGGAAATAGCATAAAATTACGCTGACTCCTTCATCTTTACTCCCGTTGAACCAAACCCACCTGCGCCGCGTGAAGTTTCGCCAAGTTCTGCAACTTCTTCAAATTCAGCGCGTGTATATTGGCTTATAATCATTTGCGCAATGCGCATACCACGCGTGATAGTAAAATCCTCTTCACCAAAATTGATAAGGATTATACCGATTTCACCACGGTAATCCGCATCTATTGTGCCTGGTGTATTAAGTACCGTTACACCATTTTTAAGGGCAAGGCCAGAACGTGGGCGGATTTGCGCTTCAAAACCTTCAGGAAGGGCAATTGCAAGCCCGGTTTTTACGAGCGTGCGTTTACCAGGCTTTAAGATTATATCTTCATGATTTGCAGCAAGCAAATCCATACCGGCACTATGTATCGTTGCATAAGATGGCAATTCAAGGCCATTTGCGTTTTCCAGTCTTTTTAATTCTATGATAGTCGGCATAAGATTCCTCAATACGGATATATTTTTATTGCAACTTATTACCTGAGTTTTGGATGGTAGTGCTGGTAAGAAAGGATGTCTGGCGCCCCCTCCTTCTTTCGGGAGAGGGAGGGGTGAGGGGGTATCTAATAATATAAATCCCCCTCACCCTAACCATCTCCCTCAGGGAGAGGGAACTTCCTTTCCTAACTCTCATTACAAGACAATAGCTTACATATTTTCATCAAAATCAGATTACTGCAACTTATTATATGTATTTACAGAAAAGGTAAAGAAAAAAACGTGCAAGAAATATTAAATATTTTTATTTTCTAACATGTTAATGATTGCTATGGTTAATTCTTTCGCAACTGTTATTTTATCAGTATTATCAAGATGTTCAACTAGGTGGCGAGAGATGATATTTACAGAAGTTTTATCATTTCCAAAAATTTGTCCGTTACTTACATCATTCGCAACAATAATATTACAATTTTTTGCTGTTAATTTGTTACGTGCATTTTCCAGTAAATTCTCTGTTTCAGCGGCAAACCCTACCACAACTTTTGGGCGGAGTGGATGATTGCTGATGGTTTTTAATATATCCGGGTTTTGGATAAGTTTAATCGTGCTTTCTAAAACACCGCTTTGTTTTTTCAGTTTTTGCGTAGAATATTCAACAGGTTTAAAATCACAAACGGCGGCGGTGCAGACTGCAACATCCATAGGAAGAAGTGATATACAAGCCTCTAACATTTCATTGGCAGTTTCAATATTTATTACTTTTACGCGCTCAGGTGGCTGCATATTAACCGGCCCCGATACAAAAGTTACATCAAACCCTGCATCACGCAGCGCGCACGCAACCGCATGCCCCTGCTTTCCTGATGAAAAATTAGATATAAACCTTACCGGGTCAATTTTTTCTCTTGTAGGGCCGGATGTTACTATGGCAGTTGGTTTAGGCATTTAAGAACCTCATCGAAAATATCGCCAGCCTCCACCATTCTCCCCTGCCCTTCTTCACCACAAGCTAGGCTGCCTGAGGCCGGGCCAATTATTTTTACGCCATCATCTTTTAATTGCTTTATATTGCGCATTACGGCCTTATTTTGCCACATCATAACATTCATGGCAGGTGCAATTAGTACCGGCTTATCAGTTGCAAGTAAAATAGTGCTGGCCAGGTCGTTTGCAAAACCGTTGGCCATTTTTGCTATAATATCTGCACTTGCAGGGGCAACCACAACCAGGTCTGATTCACGGGAAAGGCGTATATGCCCCATTTCCGCTTCATCTTTTAAGGAAAATACATCGCTATAAACTTGACCGCCGCTAAGTGATGCAACTGATAACTCTGTAACAAACTGTTTGCCAGCTTGGGTAAGCACGCACACAACCTTTATGTCTTCTTTTTTCAGCAGTCGTATAAGGTCAAGGCTTTTATAAGCAGCTATACTGCCGCTTATAATCAGTAATACTTGTTTTTCCTGCTTTGCCATAGTAAATAAGTTATAGGTGATATTAATAGCCATTTACCACTATTAACCCTTAATCCCTTATTTTTCAACATTATGTTTAGAAAAACAACAACGCTGATTGTTTTTATCCTTTTATTTATAGCCAATTATGCTAATGCTGATGGGGTTGTGTTTGAAAAAAGGCAACTGCAGATAGTGAATTCTGAAGGAAAAAAATATAATTTTACTGTAGAAATAGCTGATACAGTGGAAAAACAGCAACAAGGTTTAATGTTCCGAAAAAAGATTGCTGATAATAGTGGAATGCTATTCTTGTTTGATAAGGAAAGAATGGTTAGTATGTGGATGAAGGATACATACATACCGCTGGATGTAGTTTTTATTAAAGCAAATGGCACAATCAGCAATATAGTCGAAAGAACAGTACCCTTATCAAAAGAATCCATTTTTTCGGAAGAAGAAGTGAATGCTGTATTGGAGTTAAAAGCAGGCACATGCGCGAAATTAAACATTAAGAAAAATGATAGAGTATCTTTAAAAACTAATTAGCTACGTCATTCCCCGAGTTTTATGCAATAAACTATAGGGGAATCCAGAAAAATTAAGCTGGATCACCCTATAATTTTACTATCGTAAAATTATAGGGTGATGACGTTTACTTAGACATTTAAAAAACTAAAGAGCAAGTAATGCAAACCAAAACAAAAAAAACACCAAATGTAAAACTTTTAAGGATGTGCTTCCTTGTATTTACAGCTATTATTGGTTTGTGGATTTTTGGTCTTGTAAAATATGTTGATAACTTGCCGAAAGAAAAAAATAATGACCAGTCTGTAACAGACGGCATAGTTATATTCACAGGCGGAGCAATGCGGCTTGAGGCTGGCATTGAACTTCTTAACAATAAAAAATCAGAAAGGTTGTTTGTTTCTGGTGTTGGGATGCGTACCAGTTTGGATGTAATGCTGATATTATCAGGCAAACTACCTGATAATATATTGGAACTAAAAGATAAGATTGATTTAGGCTATGAGGCAAAAAACACCCGTGGTAATGCGGTGGAAGTTGCAAAATGGGTTAGGGAAAATGATTATAAAACTATAAGGTTAGTAACTGCAAGTTACCATATGCCACGAAGCTATTTTGAACTTAGCTCGGAAATGCCAGACATAGAAATAATCCAAAACCCGGTATTCCCAGAATATATAAAACTGGAAAGCTGGTGGAAAAGCGGTATAACCAAACGGATTATGGTTTCTGAATATAATAAATATATTGCCAGAAGGGCAAGTTCATTATTGGGGATTTAAATGTTATTTATAAGGTCTTGGATTTTCACACTATTGTTTATTGTTTGGACGGGCTTTTTATGCACGGCACTTCTTCCGCTTACCTGGATCGGACAGAAACAGGCATCACTCGCAGGTAGAATCTGGGCCTGGGGTATTGTATGGATGCTAAAACTAATTTGTGGCATTACCCATAAAGTTGAAGGCATAGAAAACCTGCCGGATGGGCCTTGTGTTATCGCTTCAAAGCATCAATCGGCATGGGATACCATGATATTCTTTTACCTTATGAAGCACCCCGTTTTTGTAATGAAAAAAGAATTACTTAAAATTCCTTTATTTGGAAACTTTATGTTTAAGATGGGCATGATACCGGTTGATAGGGCTGGCGGTGCAGGCGCATTAAAACAAATGCTGCGGGAAGTTAAGTTACGTTTTAAAAATGGTATGTCATTAGTTGTGTTCCCGGAAGGAACGCGTACTAATGTAGGTGAAATTTCAAAATACCATCCCGGAATTGCATCAATTTACCAGGATCCGGAAATAGACGTTTTATTTGTTCCTGTCTCCCTTAATTCCGGTCTATGCTGGAGCAAGAATAGCATAATAAAAAAACCTGGGGTTATTACTATTAAATTTCTAAAGCCTTTCAAAAAAGGTATGGATAGAAAAGAATTTATGAAAGAGTTACAAAACAATATAGAAAATGGTTGCAAAGAAATATAATGCAACATTTAACCAACCAAAATAAACTACTAAAAAAAATCATTGCCATTTCTGGCATAGACAAACTCCCTTTAATGTTTGTTATATTTTTTGCAGCAATTTTGGTTGGTGTGGTTGCAGTTAGCTATAATGAGGCTTTTTTATGGGGAACAAATTTAGCCAGAGATAGGTTTTTTACAAACCCTGCTATTCTATTCATTACAGCCCCAGTTCTCTTTTTACTTGCTTCCTGGATTTGCAGGAAGTTTGCTCCCAATGCCGCAGGAAGCGGGCCAGAGCACGTTATTAACTCGCTGAAAAAATTAAGCGAGCCTGGAAAACACAACGATGATGTCCGTGAGTATTTAAGCTTTAAAATACTTGTAGTAAAAATCATCAGTTCAATAATATGCATTGCAGGCGGCGGCGCACTCGGGCGCGAAGGGCCGGTAGTACAGATTTCAGCTAGTATATTTGCAATAGTCGCGCAGAAAATAAAGAAATTCTTACCTAATTTTGATTTACGCACATGGATTGTAGCGGGCAGTGCCGCCGGTGTTGCGGCAGCATTTAACACTCCACTGGCAGGTATTGTGTTTGCTATTGAGGAATTGTCGCAATTTCATTTTGAACAAAAATTTTCAAACTTCAAAACCAAGGCGTTCTTTGCTGTTATAGTAGCTGGTGTAACCGCGCAATTTATTACAGGTTCTTATATATTATTTGATTTTCCGATTATGAATTTCTCGTGGGATACTGATATATTACTGGTACTATTGCTTTTATCATCAATATGCGGCTTTGTAGCCTGGCTTCTTAAAAAAACAATCACTAAAACCACAAATTGGCGCAACTCGGTTAATGATAAAATATGGTATCTTTTTCCGCTTATATCCGGCCTTATCGTTGCATCGGTGAGCTACACGCTGGGACATAACACATTTGGTGCAGGAATGTTTACCATAGAAGAATCTTTAAAATCTTCCACTGCCGTATTAACCATACAGGATTCACTTGGAAGGTTTATTAATATAATTGCAACAGCGGCATCTGGCGCTGCCGGTGGGTTATTGCTCCCTGCCCTTGCGCTTGGCGCCGGAATTGGTTCTATAATCAGCCAATTATTGCCTTTAATAGATAGCAGGATTTTTATTGCTACAGGCATGGCTGCTTTTTTAGGTGCAATGCTGAATGCTCCGCTTACCGCAGCAGTGTTGGTACTTGAAGTAACAAACCAGAGGGAATTAATTCTTCCACTATTCCTATCTACGCTTGCTGCATCATGGATTTTCCAAACATGTAATGGCACGGCTAAGCATTAAATTAATTTATACCATTTATAGATCAAATACGAACTAGGAGTGCAAGACGAACAAAATTTTAGCGTAGGTTTTCTACGTGAATTTTGAGAATTCGCAGCACGACAACGTTCGTAGAAGATATATAATTGGTATTATCTGTAAAAAACCCTGTAACTATTGGTTCTAAGATACTATAGTATTTCCTTCAAAAGTAGTAAAAGCTATATACAGATATAAAATGGCAGGAACGAACAATCCATATTCTATAGATGCCGGGGAATACAGGGCCGTAATTGATGCAGCGGTTGAGGGAATTATAAAAATCAATGCAATAGGGAATATTGAAATATTCAATAATGCTGCGCAAAAATTATTTGGTTATAGTGAGAAAGAAATATGCGGCAAAAATATAGGCATGTTAATGCAAGATGCTTCCGCCGGGATATTTAATGAATATTTCAACATCCAGGCCTTAGGCAATCCATTAACTATTGGCCGTGATACAGAAATCCTTGCAAAGCATCAAAATGGCCAAATATTTCCGGTGGAAATGAGGATTAGCTATATTGAATATAATGGAATGCATTTCTTTACAGCAAGTATATGGGATATTACGGAACTTAAAAAGTCTGAAGAGCGCATAAATCAATATGCCGATAGGATGGAATGGGCTTATTTTGAAATGCAAAGCGCCAGAAGCGAGGCAACTCGTGCAAACCAGGCAAAAACCTTGTTCCTTGCAAATATCGGCCATGAAATCCGCACTCCTTTAAATGGGATATTAGGCATGGCGGAACTGCTTTACAACACGGAGCTTACTGAAAAACAGGAAAAATTTACAAATAACATCTATAATTCCGGAGAAATGCTACTGGAATTAATCAATAATATACTGGATTTTTCAAAGATCGAGGCAAATGGGATGCGCCTTGAACTGCTACCTACTAACCTTCACAAAATTATTGAAGATGTTGTTGGTATTTTTATTCATGAAATACAGGCCAAAGGAATTAAAATTAGGATAAATATTGAAGAAAATATACCCCAGCAGATTTCAATAGACCCTGTAAGGCTAAAACAGATATTAATAAACCTTATTGGGAACGCTGTAAAATTTACTAAAAAAGGCCATATAAATATTTCTGTTGCAAAAACAAGAATATTAAAAGATAAAATAAGGCTAAGATTTGAAATAAAGGATACAGGAATAGGAATACCAAGAGATAAACAAAATAATATATTTGAGAAATTTGAGCAGGCAGACTTTTCCACAACCAGGAAATATGGTGGCACGGGGCTAGGGCTTACAATATGCAAGCAGCTTGTTGAAGATCTTATGAAAGGCCATATTGGGGTGGAAAGCGAGATTAATCAAGGCTCACTTTTTTGGTTTGAAATAACTTGCCAATAAAATAACTTACCCATAAAATGGAAGAATTAATAATGAAAAAAATTACTGCAAATTTTAAAGGCAAAAGAGCGCTTGTAGCTGATGATTACTTTACAAACCAGGAACTTACCAAGGAATTAATGACAATGATGGGTTGCGTTGTAGATGTAACAGAAAATGGCCCGGCTACATTAGAAAAGTACCAGAATAACTATTACGACATTATCATGATGGACATACAAATGCCTGAAATGGATGGTTATGAAGTAACCAGAAGGATAAGGCAAATTGAAGAAACTACTGATAAAAAACGCACTACAATTGTCGCAATAACCGCTAATGCTATGATTGGCGACCAGGAAAAATGTTTAAATGCAGGCATGGATGATTATATAAGCAAGCCGGTTAAAGGCTCGTACCTGGAAGAAGTACTTACTAAATATCTGGCATAGGTTAATAATGGATTCTGAGCTTATTGCACATATAACTTCCCATGATTTACACGACCCTTTAGTACAGGCACGCATTTACAGTAATGAATTACTGCAACAAAACAATCCCGCAAACAATGAAAAGCTTATCTTAATCAGCAACCTGATTGATGAGATGCTCAAGAAAATAGCAATATTACGTGATTTTGCTTATATATCAAATAACAAGGGAAAATATGAAGAATTGGATTTGGATATAATTACCCATGAAATACTTGAAGAATTTTCAGAAAAAATAAAATCTGCAAATGCCGATATAACAATAAGTAAATTGCCGGTAGTTCATGGCAACAAAAGACACCTTAAAAGGTTACTATCCTATCTGATTGATAATTCTTTAACATTCAGCGATACTAATAAAAAACTAAAAATTGTTATAGAAGCCAAGGAAGAAGAAAAGTTCTGGCATTTTACCATAGCAGATAATGGCATTGGCATGGATGAAATATACCAGGAACTGGTTTTTATATTGTTCCAAAAATTAAAAACCCAAAGCGCTAACAATTATGGCGAAGGGTTGGCTTTTGCAAAAAAAATAGTGGAAAATCATGGTGGGGAAATCTGGTATAAATCAGATGGCAAATCCGGCACTATTTTCCATTTTACTATAAAAAAGGCCGTATAATGACAAAAGAACACGCACAAAAACAGCAAAATAAAACTGTTCGAATAGCTTGGATAGTATTTATAGCAATCCTTGCGGCGACTCTTATTGCAGAGTTATTTATTAAAAGAAATGCGGTTTTTGCTCTTGAAGGTAAAATGTTTTTTCATGCCTGGTTTGGGTTTATTGCGTGCGTTGTTATAATCTTGTTTTCTAAAATACTGGGCTTTTTTATTAAGAGGCAGGAAGGCTATTATAAGGAAAAACGGTAATGGGTATTGAATTTATAAACCAACTGCCGCCATCTTTAATTATGATTTTAGGCAGCCTGCTTATTCCTCCGGCAAAGAAATACCTGCGCCTGATACTTGCCATTATAATACCGGTACTTACATTACAGCAGGTGTGGGTAATTGCAGTAGGCAGTACCAATGAAATTTTACAGATAAATTTAGGCGGCTTTGCGCTTCTGCCGTTACATACTAATCCATATACGTTAATTTTTGCTACGGCATTTTGCATAGCTGCGGCAATAGCAGCATTTTATGGCGTGATGCAAGCACGTGCCTCAGAAATGGTTGCAGGATTTATATATGCAGGAAGTGCTATCGGTTTATGCTACGCAGGTGATTTCATTACTATATTTATTTACTGGGAAATAATGGCGATTGCTTCGTGCGTTATTATATTCTCCTCAAATGCTAAATTTGCAGGCAATGCAGGGGTGCGTTATGCAATTATGCATTTTTTAAGCGGCGTGTTGCTACTTGCCGGGATAATTGCGCAAATTTTCTTAAGCGGCAGTTCTGAACTGGTAAACCTGAATTCCGATATGGAAATACTCTTCCCCGGCTATGCGCTTGATATGAATGGCCTGATAAGCTGGCTTATATTACTTGGTTTGCTGATCGGCGCGGCTGTCCCACCATTTTCCGCATGGCTGCCCGATAGCTACCCGAAAGCATCGCCTTCTGGCTCAGTATTCCTTTCTATATTCACAACAAAAGTTGCGGTTTTCCTTCTTCTTACATTATTTGCCGGTGCAAAAATATTAATATTTATCGGTTTATTCATGGCGTTTTATGGAATTGTTTATGCAATTTTAGAAAATAATATACGCCGCCTGCTTTCTTACAGCATTATCAACCAGGTTGGGTTCATGTTAGTGGGTATAGGCATCGGTAGTGAGCTTGCCTTAAATGGCGTGGCCTTACATGCTTTCTGCCATATTATGTATAAAGCATTATTATTTATGGCGGCTGGTTCAGTTGTATATATGACCGGGAAAAATCGCCTCAGCGATATGGGCGGCCTATACCATTCAATGCACCTTACCACTATTTGCACGGTAATAGGCGCGCTTGCAATGTCTTCATTTCCATTTACACTAGGTTTTATAAGTAAAGCGATACTCTCCGCCGCCGTTGTAGAAGAGGGCTTGCCTGGCGTATGGTATTTATTTATTGCCGCATCCGCAGGCATGTTTTTACTGGGAATAAAATTTATATGGTTTGTATTCTTTGCAAAAGATTCATCTCTCAAGCCAAAAGATCCGCCATTTAACATGGCTATTGCAATGGCTATAATGTCTGTATTATGCATAATTCCCGCTATACCAGGCTTAACAGAAACAACCCTTTACAGTATGCTGTCTTTCCCGGTGGAATATACTCCATATAAAGCCGATTATATCGTAACTAACCTGCAACTATTCATGTTTACGGCTTTATCATTCTTTTTATTGCTGCCACTTATAAAGAAAAGCAATGCAAGAAGTCTTGATTTTGACTGGTTTTACCGAGGGCTTGCACGATATGTAGTATTGGCGCTATTCAGGATTTCAATAGTGCCAACCCAATTTGGCCGTATACTGCTAAAAAAAGGCTTAAGGAAAACGCAGAATATAATACACAAAACCCACGGACCAGGCAGTATTATGGCAAGGGGATGGGAAATCGGCACAACTGCAACATGGACAATAGTTTTGCTTGGTATATATCTTGTTGTATATTATAAATCTAAGTAGACTGTAATTTTATAAACTTGTCACAATCTTCGAATTATATAATTAAAAGTATTTTTTATGATAAAACGAACTGCGTATTTATTTATACTACTCACCTCCTTGTCACTTTATGCACAAGCGCAGGTGGCATTGACTAAAAGCCATGATAGCACCCTGCCGGTTGAAATTACCGCAGATAGCCTTGAGGTTTTACAGGCAGAAGACAAAGCTATCTTTTCGGGGACTGTCCAGGCAAAACAAGGTGATCTTGACATACGATCTTCCAGAATGACTGTATTTTATAAAAAGTCAGGGCAGAAAAATGAATCCCAAGGCAGGGTTTCTAAAGTGGAAATTGATGAGAATGTATTTATCTCCACACCCAATGAGGTAGCAAAGGGAGATAAAGGAATATACGATGTTGACGATGGAATTATCAGCCTTGAAGGAAATGTAACACTAACAAGCGGAAAAAATATAGTCAAAGGCTCAAAACTAGTGTATAACTTAAAAACAGGACAAAGTAAAATGGTTAACACTGGCAGCACAAATAGTGCTAAACCTGACAAAAAAGAACGGGTTACAGGAGTTTTTGTGCCAAGCGGCAAGAAATAGGTAATGAGAACAAATGATAAAATCTATATTAAAAAGAAGGAAGGCTAAACAGCTAAGTAGAAGATTTATGCCCCTTCGTGTAGATGCCGTCCGTGCAGGCAGCACTATAATCCCCCCTTTGGCCGGAGAATATCCTGGGACAGAACCAAAGAAAAATGATGGTGGCACTTCGCCTAATGTAATAAATCTTCCAAAAACAGAACCTAAGAAAATACCAAAAAAAGAAAATAAACCCCGTCTTGTAGCTGGATCAAAAGGCTTGCAGGCGCTTAATCTTGGTAAATCCTATGGTGAAAAGCCGGTAATCCGCGATATAAGCATTACCATACACCGCGGTGAGGCTGTAGGCCTGCTTGGGCCAAATGGCGCTGGAAAAACCACTTTATTTTACATGATTATGGGTTTGATAAAACCCGATTACGGCGCTATCAACCTTGACGGAAATGAAATAACTAACCTGCCTGTTTATCGCCGTGCGCGTCTTGGCGTTGGCTATTTACCGCAGGAAGCCTCAATTTTCCGTGGCCTTACAGTTGAAGAAAACATCCTTGCAGTTTTAGAACTGGTACAACCTGTAAAAGAAACCAGGCAGATTATGCTTGAAGAATTACTGGGTGAATTTTCAATCACACATTTACGCCGCACCCCTACTGTTGCGTTATCGGGTGGTGAAAGGCGCCGCGTGGAAATTGCCCGCGCCCTTGCCAGCAACCCTTCCTTTATATTGCTGGATGAGCCGCTTGCAGGCATAGACCCTGTTGCAGTTGCGGATATTAAAGAGCTTATTTCCCACCTTAAACACCGTGGTATTGGTGTTCTTATAACCGACCATAACGTACGCGAGGCACTTGATTT
This sequence comes from Alphaproteobacteria bacterium UBA6187, assembly GCA_002422795.1. GTDB lineage: Bacteria > Pseudomonadota > Alphaproteobacteria > Rickettsiales > UBA6187 > UBA6187. The sequence continues at coordinate 17,724 of DITJ01000108.1, forward strand.
ACTCGATAGAGCCTATGTTATTCACGCAGGCACAGTGCTTATGGAAGGAACCCCGCAGGAAATAGTAGCAAACAAAGAAGTGCGCCGGGTTTACCTTGGTGATAAGTTTGTGCTTTAATTATTTATTAGCTGTGGCAATGCAAAAGCTCCAGCAAATATTTTAAGGCTTTATTGGAAAAGTTAAGATACATGATAAATGTGTAACTGCTATAGCATAAGCACTGCTTAATATGCAATTGTTTGAACCGGCATCGTTACCGATAATACCATATACACGGCCACTTCCTGGAATCCCATCATCTAATTTTCTATCTATTGTAAATGCCTCTAAAGGTGTTACCGCCCCATTGGTATTAACATTGCTTGCATAAATTGCCCCCAGAGTCATTTCATTTCTTGTCCTGCCACTTGAATATTGAACGCTATAACCAACCTTTATACGTTTTGATGCTGGAATATTAATTCCTATATCCGCCTGTATTGTAGTAGCAGTTCCCGTATAGCTTCCCCCTATAAACTCAGATAGCACAAGATGCTGCCATGACCTATATGCCTCACTATCCGCTCCTGTACCAAGGTCTATTTTTCCATCGCCATTGCCATTACAGTTGTCTGTGGTAGCACAAGCGACTCCCCAATACGTAAACGCATCAGGAATATCCCCAGGAAGATCCCTATATTTAAGGTCGAAACCATCAATAGCTATCTGGAAGGTGCTTATTTCAGTAAGAAAGCCTCGTATCTCAGCGGATTTTCTCATTCTAAAACCTTCAGTGACCGCTGAAAGTAACAAGCCTATTATTGCTATTGCAATTGATAACTCAACCAAAGATACACCTTTATTATTTTTCATATTTATACACTAAATGTTTAAGATGATGGCTTATTGTATCATATAAATAAATGATTATACTTAAAGATATTTATATAAATTATAATTTATAATAAATTTATTAAATATTAAAAAATTATTATTATTGTTAACCATTTATTAAGGAATTTTATGATATTTATTTACTCAGGAAGTTCAATCTTGAGGAGAATATAAAAAATGGCAACACTACTTAATATTATCCAGGAAACTGCTAACAAAGAAGTTCGGTTAAACGATAATAAAGAAATAAATATTGCTAGCGATTCCAACTATATAAAGAAATCATCAGTCATAGTAAATGATGCCTTGCAAAAAGGTTCTGATATAATGCAGATGGCTAATGGCGATATACTTATAACTGAAGTAAAAACAGTTACTTACAAATACAACTGGAATGTCAATAAAGGCCGTTTTGAACGCGCTAATAACGGCAACCGCACCAAACGCCCAAGAAAAAATAAATTACAAGTGATTTAAAACCTCTATACTCATTCTGTCTCAAACTANNATAACAAAAAATACTTGATTCTAATCGGTAGTTTGAGACAGAATGAGTATACATAACGAGTGTTTTTCAAACTCCCGGCACTCTTTAATTATAGTGCCGGTTAGGTTTGCCGGAAGCGGGTTGCAATAAAACACCTTTGGGAATATAATTCCAGCTTAGCAGAGCCTAAGGAGGCTCCCGGTTTAATGATTCTTTAATAAATAATGCAACAGAAAATAATCATCCTTGGTGGCCCTACAGCAAGCGGCAAATCTGCTTTGGCGGTGGAGATTGCCCATAAAATTGATGCAGTTATTATTAATGCCGATTCCCAACAGGTATATAGGGAAATCCCGATTATAACCGCGCAGCCTACTATCTTGGAGCAAGAATCAATTCCGCACAGGCTTTATGGGGTAATATCGGTCAGGGATTTTTTCTCGGTGGCCTTGTGGCTGGAAATGGTGGAAAAAGAAATCCGGCAAGTATTGGCAAGTGGGAAAACACCCTTACTTGTTGGCGGCACTGGTATGTATATAAAGTCGCTAGTAGATGGAATTTCCAAAGTTCCAGAAATAAGCCAGGAAGTAAGGGATAATATACGACATCTTTGCGATACGGAAGGCACTGAAGCAGTATATAAACTGCTTGCAGAAAAAGACCCGGAAATAGCGGCAAAGCTGAAACCGGCTGATAAGCAGCGGGTACTGCGCGGCTATGAGGTGATAGTTGAAACCGGAAAATCTCTGCTTTACTGGCATGGGCAAGAGAATACCCTCCTTTTTCCGGCGGAGATGATGAAGCTGTTTTTCCTACTACCAAGCCGTGAGGAAGTTTATAGAAAATGCGATACGCGCTTCCTGCAAATGCTGGAAAACGGTATGCTTGATGAAGTGGCAGCAATTGATAAAATGCAGGTTCCGCATCTATTTCCTGCAATGCGCGCACACGGACTGCGAGAATTAATTTCATATCTGCACGGGGAAATGCCACTTGATGAAGCCATAAACAAAGGTCAGCAAAGCACCAGGAACTATGTGAAGCGGCAATTCACCTGGTTTAGGAACCAGATGCAAAACGCAAGTGTGATAAGGAACTTAGATGCCGGGAATGTTATTAAAAGTTGGCATAATTAACCAATACTTCCAAGTTCTAACTTCCTTCGGCTAGATACCCTACAAGCCCCAAGAACTGCTGGCTTTAGGGGGGGGGGGCGCCGCCACATGCAAAGCCGCAGCACGACATCGTATTGTGAAGATAATGGATTGGTATTAATGGTTTATCCCAAAGATGTTATGTGTGTTAAAGAAATGCCCCTCTTTATAATTATTTTATTTCCTCAAACACAGCTTTATCAAATCCTTTCCCGCTTTCCGGATGCCTGATAGTGCGCTTCAGCACATAATCAAATAAAAGTGGATTATAAGAATAAATTTCATTTAAATATTTACGCTCTTCTTTAGTAATCATTCCGTATTTTACCAGGCTCCTGGTTTGTATTACAACATTTATCGCAGGCAAAGGATAATCACTGCCATTTAATAACCTGTGATGTAAGTCGGTACGTTTTAGCAATGTAAGAAGCGGTGTTGGCAGGCGGTTGAATTGGGTTATTGCCGATATTTCACCATAAAGCAGACCATCATATTTCGGGTTATCCATCAGGCGCATGAATAAATCAAAGCTTGAAGCCTTTTTCCCCGGATTATCCAAATCCTCATCATCTCCAAGGCTGGCACAGTGCGCCATTACTACTTTCACGCCCATATCAAGTGGCTTCCTGAATAATAAAGGATTGCCAAGGCGCTGGTCTTCCTTGGCGTGAACGGCTTGTTCTTCACCTGCATGGGTTAGCAGCGCCATATTATATTTTTTCATAGTGCGGTAATATTCATCCAGGCGTGGGCTTGTGGCATCAATATTTTGCGCGTTAGGCAGCCATTTTATCCAGCGCACACCCTGCCCTGCAAATTTGGTTAATTCCTCTATGGCATCAATCCTATAAGGATGCACTGAAATTACCGGCACAAAAATATCTTTGTGCTGCTTTGCCAGGTTCACAACATATTCATTAGATGTATAAAATTCGCTTTTTTCTGCGTTTATAGTGCCATCGTCATTATAGTTATTGTCAAAAGCAAGGATATGGTACTTACCGTGGTTTTTATCTCCCTTTATTAATCTAACCAGGCGTTCTATATATTGATTATTTGCATCTTTCTTGTTATTCACACCAGAGCCACTTAAATACACAGATGTTTTTATGCTGTCTAAAATACGCCACCAGGCCAGCATCCTTGGGTTTACATCCGTTCCCAGGGTTTTATCCAGGCCTACTATATGAACATGGTGGTCAACAAGACTTGAAGGTTTTACATCAGCAAAGGTTTCTTCTATTAAGGCTTTTGCGCCTAAGCTTAAGTTAGCCTCCATTTCTTCAGGCGAGCCTTTGATGTTACCGCCTATTTTAGAGATGGGGGAGAAGGCGGTAATAAAGAATGTGATGCATAATATTACGATATATTTTTTCATTTACTACTACATTTATTTGTTACACACCACAGAACAGCAATTGCACTTACGACACCTATTACTATAACTCCATCTACTGTTTTTACCACAGGTGTGACTGCAATTCTTGGGGCTTTTTCTAAAGAAGAAAATTCTTCTGATATAGTTATTTTATATGGCTTTACAAATTCCTGGATTGATGAAATTTGTTCAGTAGCACGATAGCGTTTTCCCTCAAGATGGCCGGTATATAACAGTTCCATCTGGTTATATTTATCAGGCTTGAAGCCTTTATTTTTCAGCCATTTTTCTTCTGATGGAATTTTATCAGACAGTATAGCCAAAGAATAGTTTCCCGAGATAGCAATCCCATCATCCTGGACTGAAAACTTACTAAACTTTGGTGTTAGATTATTTCTGTATTTCCAGTTAAGAATAGTCTTTAATCCTTGATCTGCCCAGAAAATATAATGGTATTGTTTACCTATAATAACAATATTATCACCTCCTTCAGTTATATAAAACTGATGGATTTCCTCTGAATATTCCGGTTTCTTCCAGATACTATGTGTCATGCAGGAAGTAAGTAATGAGATAATTACAAACATATTCATGAAGGCGCAGATTGTCTTTTTCATATTATCTCTTTCACCCCAACATAATCCGTTTTTCCAGTTCCAAGCAATGGCACTTTATCAATTATTTTAATCTGTTTAGGGATCGAGAGTTCAGTGATGCCATTGCTTTTTACATAAGCTATTATTACCTCACGGGTGGCGGTTTGCATATCAGTAACCAAGACTAATTGCTCACCTTTTTTCTCATCAGGAATACTTACTACTGCATGATGCGCAGTAGGCCATAAATCTGATAAATAGGATTCAACAGCGGTTAAGGAAACCATTTCTCCTGCGATTTTGGCGAAGCGTTTAGCGCGGCCTTTTATGGTGATGTAGCCGTCGGGGTCGATTTCCACGATATCGCCTGTGTCGTATTCTGAAGTGTCAGGTTTCAGGTGCCAGGTTTCAGGGTTATAGCAGTCATATTTTATTTCTTGATTCTTTTCTTCCTGACACTTGATACCTGACACCTGATCCCTAGTTAAATACCCCAGCATCACATTTGGCCCGCTCACAACCAGCTTGCCTCCAGTTTCAATACCTGGCACTGGCTCAAGCTTATAGGAAATGCCAGGCATTAACCTGCCAACAGTTCCAGGTTTATTATGCATTGGCGTATTAGTGGAAAGTATTGGCGAGGTTTCAGTTGCGCCATAACCTTCAAAAATACGCACACCAAATTTGCTCGACCACACACGGCGGGTTTCTTCCTTCAGTTTTTCCGCACCAGCAAATACATAGCGAATACTGTGGAAATCATAAGCATTTGCAAATCTTGCATAGCCGGAAAGGAAGGTATCTGTGCCAAACATGATTGTGGAATTAGTATCATAAACCAGTTCCGGTACTATGCGGTAATGCAGAGGCGATGGGTAGAAAAATACGCATACACCTGATAGCATCGGCAGTAATGTGCCACCGGTAAGGCCAAATGAATGGAACATTGGCAGGGCGTTAAATACTTTGTCGGTAGGATTGAAATCAATCCTGGCAGCCAGTTGCTGGCGGTTGGCCTGCAGGTTCCGGTGGCTGAGTACAACGCCTTTGGGAGTACCTTCTGAGCCGGAAGTGAATAATATTACCGCAGGCTTGTTACTATCAACATTGCAACAATAATAATATTTTGAACCAAAACCTGCTATAGCGCCCAAAACCTTATCAATAATAGTTATGGTTCTGCTTACATCTTCAAGGTAATGAATCTTTATTCCTTGTGCTGTAATTGCAGCAACCATTTCAGCAAGACCTGCAGTTTCTATAAATTTACGTGATGTATAAATATTACTGATTCCAGCAATTTCACACGCGCTGCAAACATTCTTGATGCCGGTAGAAAAATTCAGCATAGCCGGAACACGCCCGAAAGCTTGAAGTGCAAAGAAAGTTACGCTTGTGCCAATCATATTTGGCAGCAGCACACCAACATATTCACCATTTTCTGTATCTTTAGCAATTTTATTGCCCAGAACGAAACTTCTGGTGATAAACCGGTTATAATTAAGTTCATTCCTGGTTATATCATTTACTATAACATGCTTGCCGCCATGGATTTTCCTTGCCTCCAGGAGCGATTCAAACAAGCTCTGGTTAATATTGCTGCCCTCAAACATCATGGAAGACATGATATCATAAAGATGGTCACCTGCGCTATGCCTGCGGCTACGGCCTGTTATATCGGCAGGCACTTCTAGTTTACGTGGCGGTAATATGGTAAGCGTTATTTTAGGGAATAATTGCAGGCGGTATTTTTTCTTCAATCTCGAAAAAATAGAACGTGCCGCGCCATCAATCCTGATTGGTAATATATCTGCACCGGTTTTATCAGCAATCATCGCGGGGCCGTCATAGATTTTCATCAGTGAACCAGTAACGGTAAGCCTACCTTCAGGGAAAATCACGAGTTTGTTATCCCGCTTTACCTCATCTATCAGGCTTTTGGTAGCCATCGGGTTGGTTGGATCAATAGGGAATGCGTTTACCAAGGCCAGGAATGGTTTGAAGATAGGGTTCTTTGCGATGAAAGTATTTATGGCAAAGCTTAATTTATCCGGCAGGTAAACCGCAATTAATGCTGCATCAAGGAATGAAGTGTGGTTTGCAATTATCACGGTGCGTTTACCGCAGGCATGGTAATTTTCTAAGCCTTTAACTTCAACACGGAAGCAGAATTTGAATATGGCTTTAAGTATGCCGCGTATAACAGGTTCAGGCAGCAATTTGCAGATATAAATAGCTACAAACAAATTTGCAATTGCAACTATTTTAAACAATCCAGGAATTCCAATACCAGAGCCAAGCAACGCAATCGCCACCACACTTGAAACGACCATAAATAATGAATTTATAATATTGTTCGCAGCTATAATGCGGGAACGCATGTGAACTTCACTCTTTGCCTGCATAAAAGCATAAAGCGGCACTATATAAATACCGCCACAAAGTGAGAATAACAGCAGGTCAGCGGCAATCCTCCAGCTTAGGGGGTTAGAGAAAAATTCAGTAAAACCAAGTAATTGTCCAGATGCAGAAATATTACTGCTAACGCTTGCAATATCCCATATAAATATGGTCATAAGCAGGGCGCTTACTGGCACATATTTGCTATTAATTTCGCCTTTTAATAATTTATTACAAAGTATAGAACCAATGCCAATGCCAAGCGAAAACATAGTTAATAGTAATGTGAATACGGTCTGGTCAGCGTGTAAAACATCCTTAGTAAATCCAGGCATTTGCGATAAGAACACACCGCCCACCAACCAGAACCATGAAATACCCAATATAGCCAAGAAAACTTTACTGTTTTCACGGGCTGAGTTTATTGCGGACATAGTTGATTTAGCAATATTAACCTCAATGCGGATATTGGCATCAGCGGATTTTGTTTTCTTTATGAATAAGCTCGCCACAAAACCAATTGCAGCAATTAATAGCAATGCAGGGGAAATTGTAGTAAGACCAGCATTATCGCCTTGCATAAGCAAACCGCCCAGCATAGTACCGAGCAGAATAGCCAGGAACGTTCCGGCCTCAATAAGGCCATTACCGCCGATTAATTCATTTTCATGGAGTTGGTCTGGTAATATGCTATATTTCACAGGCCCAAAAAATGCCGACTGCGTTCCCATCAAAAATAATACACCCATAAGAAAATAAGGGTTATGCAAACTAAAGCCAATAACCGCCAAACCCATAATCGGTATTTCGAAGAATTTAACTATTTGTATTAATCTGGCTTTATTTACCTTATCCGCAATCTGTCCGGCCGTTGCTGAAAATAAAAAGAATGGCAATATGAACAGCCCCAAAGCCATAGTAACCAGAAAGGATTTATCCCCCTCCGCTATATCCGTCATTTTATAAGTAACTAACGTTACCAACGCAGTGCGGAATAAATTATCATTAAACGCGCCAAGGAACTGGGTAACAAATAAAGGTAAAAACCTACGTGTTTTTATAAGGTGGGTGGTATTGTGGGACATAAAATTCCAACATTATGTAATTAATGACTGCTTATCATAACAAATTTTAAACTGATAAAAAACTTATAATATAATTAAGCACTGTTCATATATTACATTATGCAATTTTCTTTATCCTGTCAACATAATTAAACGATGATTAATTTGTTGCGGTATAGGACATATTGGCGAGGTGTTACGGAACACACAATATGCCGCCAAATGATTATTCTAGTAATTTTAATGAATTAGCTAGTTATTAGTTATACATAAATATCAATGCGATGAAGTCTTTTGTACTTATACACGGTGATTATTTTATATTCGACAAATAATTATTTATCACAAGTGGACTTTAAAAATACACCTTTTAACAAAACATCCAAATCTGCTTGACTTGCTGTCCGGAAAACTGTTGCCATATCAATAATCTTTTTGGATAACTTACGGACGGTCTACAAGGTTTTTGTTGTTGACACAACAACATCTTGCAATATCTATACTTACTTTGCAATTACTTTAATAAATAATATCAATGGCTTATATAGTTATTCACAGACGACTAACTAGGTTAGACTTTGTTCTAGGCAATTAAATAAACCGTAAATAACCATTTTTTTTATCGCTGATTTTTCTAACTTTCACTCGAAATAGATAACACCAGTAGTACAAACTACTGGTGTTATTAGAGATATAAATATTTTAATGCTATACTTTAGCACATTGCCTGATTTACGCAGAAATCATATCTGCGTAAGAGGGAGCGCGCCAACCCTCAGGCTTCTGCACCTTACCATTTACATACTTTATTGTGCCGTCCACTTGCTTTTTACCTAAGTTAGCTTCACATATACGTTTCATAACTTCTTCAGTTTTTATACGTGCCTGGTCATGGGATTCGCCTTGAAAACGGAAGGTTTTATATATTCCATTTAATGCAACAAATGCTACATCTCCAAAGCCATCAATGATCTCTGCTAAATCATTTTCAGCTATTGCATCTTTAGTTTCAGAAACTTCCTCATTTAGAAAATCTATAGTTTTGTTCAGTAATACTAAAGATTGAACGCCTTCCGCAAGTTTTGGATCAACTTCAAAATCCCTGCTAAATTCTGTAGAGTTTTTAATAATATCATATAACATATTTATTTTCCTTAATTCACTGCATCTTGCAATGCTTTACCTGCTTTTACAGTGACTATATTCTTTTCTGGAATCTTTAGTTCTTCACCAGTGCGAGGATTTCTGCCAGTACGGGCAGAACGCTTGGTTTTTTTGAGGCTTAAGAACCCTACCAGATTAATTTCTCCACCTTTCTTAAGTTCCGCCTTACTTGTTTCAACAAGAGCATCAAGTACTTTAGTAACATCAGCTTTTGTAAGTTTTGTAGATGTAGCAATAGCATCTACTAATTCTGCCTTATTCATAATAAAATCCATAATTTGATTTATAAATAGCCGCAAACATTATAACCTTTGCTGCAACCACTCCTTTAGTTCAAAGTAACGTCTCATACATTTAACATTTCTAATAGCAATTGCTAATACTTTTTTATCTCGCTATCCATGTGCTCGAAAAATATGAAGAATGGGTACGCATAAAGCTGTGTACAAAAAACTAAACTTTTATAACTAGTTAGTTACTAATTTCAGCGAGAAAATAATAAAACGTGCTACAGATCCCAACAAGCATACAAAAGATAAGAAAGATTAGTGTACAAATATTCGTTATTACTTTTTCTTTAAGTTCTTTAGTAACATTCATAATAGCCATATTCACATCTTCAGAACTAAAAAAAAATTCTTTCTGCTTGAACTTTACCTATTTTTAATTTTACTAAAGAAATAACTCTATCTTGCTTAGCTTTTGTTTCATCACAAGCAATATTAATATGATATTTAAGAGCAGTAATTTCTTGAAATACGAAGATACAACCCAGTAGCATTATAAAGAAGATAGAAAGACCAATAAAAATCCCAACTAAATCCTGGGGCCATCCTTTAGGTATGCTTCCTACAAGTATGACTATAATCGCTATAGAAAAAATTACGATAAACCACCTTTTCATTTCTTTTGCTAGTTTAACGTTCTTTTCGTTATAAAAATCAAAATTATCACTATTTTCTATCATCGTATCGTGTACTTATTTAAGATTTACATAGGCTAGGTTGTAACATAATATTCTATATTAATCATTTGTTTATTTTTTATAGATAATATTTCCAGGGCCACCTCATAAATTATTGTTACGATTTTGATCGCAATATATTGAAAAGAAAAAATGATTGTCTGGCTCCCCCCCCTTGAGGGGGAGCACAAAATCCGCCCCCGCGCTACTCAAAACTTGCAAAACAATGAAAGCGCGGCAAGGATTTTGGTGGGGGGTAAGTAATATTTCACCCCCCACCAGGATTAATGCAACATACTGCTGATGCACATAACCAACTGAGAAATAGCATTAATCCTGACTCCCCCTCAAGGGGGAGTAGGCTAGGCCCATCTTCCTTTTTTTAGGAGCTTGTTATGAAATTTATGAGGTGGCCCTGGTTTCTAGTAATAGTTTCCTTGATTCCACTCTATCTATATTCTATAATCAGTCGTTTTTTAAAATAGCGACTGATTATCACTAAAAATCCTATGCATATATCATTATTCCTGGCATTTATAAGCATTACCGCACTTGCGTTTGCTTATTATCCGAGCATGTATTTGGCCTGCTTCCCTGCATTTTATGCGTATATCAGCGCATATCTTATTTTGTAATTATTTTCCTTAGTTTATTATCGCTTCTATTTAAAGGCACTATGCGCATGGTGCTGGTTGCCTTATGCGCTGTCACATTCCTGGTGGGGGCGGGGATTGCAGCTTATCATGTGGGGGTTGAACATGGTAAATTCCAGTTGGAAGGCGGGTGTGAATCAACCGACCCTGTGCCTTCAACTTTAGAAGAATTACGCAACCAGTTAATCGGGAAGCCAGCAGCGCCTTGCGATAAGCCGCAATTTGTATTTTTAGGGATATCAATGGCCGGGTGGAACTTCTTTTTCTCAAGTTTCATCGGGGCTTACACATTGCTTATGGTGTGGCGGAAGTGGCGGGAAGAAAGTTTGTAGTTGGTGGTTTGTAGTTTATGGTTTATAGTAAATTCCTAATTATGAACCAAAAACTACCAACGACGAACCACAGCTATGATCGGACAACCAGGCGCACTAACAAAAAAACAGCTACTACAGCAAATTATCCGCGTTAACCAGGCGGGCGAATATGGTGCAAAACGTATATATGCCGGGCAAATGGCAGTTTTGAAGGACTCCCCTGTTTATAAAACCATCAAACATATGGCAGAGCAGGAAGAAGAGCACCTCCAGTATTTTTCCGGAGAAATTTCCAAGCGCCATGTAAGGCCAACAGCATTAATGCCTGTGTGGCATGTTGCAGGTTTTGCGCTTGGCGCTGTTACAGCCATGATTGGCGAAAAAGCTGCAATGGCCTGTACGGTTGCGGTGGAAGAAGTTATTGACGAACATTACCAGGAGCAACTGGCAATGCTGGATGATAATGAATCTATATTAAAAGAAAAAATAGAAAAATTCCGTAATGATGAATTAGAACACCGCGATATTGGTATCAAAAACAACGCAAAAGATGCAATTGCCTATCCTGTTTTGCATGGCGCAGTGCGCGGGGCTACCAAGCTGGCGATTTTTTTATCTAAAAGGATTTAGAAGCTGGAAGTTATCATTAATTCTATCGACCATAGATTCAGCTATTTCAGGCCAGGTTTTATGGAAGAAAGTCATGATAGCCTTGCGGAATGCTTTGGTATCCTTAAAGAAAACACTGTTTCTGGCATATAATTGCTGCCATATTGTTTATATTATTCAAACACATAAACAATAAGACAGGATTCAAAATGGCCTTACTTGAATTTACTATCTTGCTTGAAAAAGAAATTACTAAACAAGTAGTTATCCTATCAGGCGGAAACCCCAAACTTGTCAAGGGTAATTTATGAAATTACAACTTTCGACAGATGTGGGGTGCAACCCCCGACCCGCTGGGTGGTAATTTTAACATTCCTAATATTTTTTTATAAGTATATTTACAATTTAGAGTTGATGTTGTATTGGTTGCACGTTAGTAATCACATTTTATATTTAAAATAAGAATGAAAAATTTTTGGCAAATATTAAAAGGTTTGGGAGTAGCTCTGCTTGTAGTGCCAATATTGGCTGTTGCGCTATTTATTGGATATGTATGGATGCATCAAGAAGCTAAGCCCAAGGAAGACCCTTCTTGTTTTACTTCAGAAAAAATATTGGTGAAAATGAGTGAGCATGTGTTTGCGATTCCGAGGAAATATAAGCCTTATATGGAGAAAAGCACTATAAAGAAAGATTCTAATAATAAGCGAACAATTTGTTATAAAGATGGAGATTTACCAATTGAAGTTGGTTTTATAAGTATCTCTATTGCAGCACTTATACCTGGATATCAATTTGGAGACAAAAGAAATAGTAATGGGTCTTTTTTTGCTCCACAAATGGACATAAGATATTTACCGAGACCTATAAATCGTGATGTATTCATAAGAAAAAATACCAAGATGTATAATTGCAAAAAAGAAGATGATTCAGATAATTGTTCCGGAATGTTTACTTTACATGAAGCTATAATGGTGAGTGTTTGGCAAGTAGATAACGAGTTTGTTCCGTTGGAAAATAGACAAAATTTCTATAAAGCTGTACGAACTTTTGTAGAAGGGCTTGAAGTAAGAAATAATAAGTAATCAAGAAGGATAAAAGCATGACTTTTCCATTTAATGAAAATCAGTTAGCACAAATTGAAGCAGCATATCTATCTGCTAAGAATGCTTCGAATGCTGGAATAAAAGGCGCATACGCCTATGCATATGAACTTGTCTTTAGCATGATTACTGAAAATGGAGAGCCAAAAGCTGGTGTTGACCCCGCTTCATAGGTATTTCTAAGAGGTGTTCCAGAAGTTAATAGAGGAATTAAAGCGGATGGAAGTGTTAGTGATTATTCTGATTTTATTCGTGAGTATAGTAAAGCGCAATATAACTAGAGATATATCGACTAGAGAGTGAGAAATGAGAAATTTTTGGCAAGTTTTAAAAGGTTTGGGAGTCGCTATACTAGTAGTGCCAATATTAGCTGTTGGACTATTTATTGGATATTTATGGATGCATCAAGAAGCGCGTCCTCCTTCAGATCCATCCTGTTTTTATTCGAAGACAATCTTGATAAAAATTGGCAGTCATCTTTTTAATATTCCAAGAAATGCATATCAGGCACCTTATTTGGAAGGAGAAAATATTCCTCTTGAGCCAAGGAATAAAGAAGTTTGTTATAGAAATGGTGAGCCGCCTATTAATGTAACGTCGGTTACTATTCTTAATATGCCTATAAAAGATGTTCCTGAAGAAGGTATTCCATTATATGATATTGGATATAAAAGAAAAAAAGAGGATTTTTATTATATCCCAACTTTAGAACTAAAAACCTGTTTACAAGAAAAATGCGAAGATTCATTTGTTGCTATAAAAGAACAATTGGAAAAGGAAAATAAGAAACTTACTGAATTACCTAAAGAAGGTAATTTTTATGTATTAAATGATAAAACCTATAAATCTATTAAATATTACATTGCTGTGGAGAATGATTTTGTAACTCCTGAAGGTAATCCGATGGTAGTAATGTGCAGCCTTTCTAATGGAGGAGATGGTAAATATAATGATTGTTCTGGTGCATATGTATTAAAAGATGGCGTAGCTGTTGTAATAAATCGCTTAATTGAATCTGTGCCTTTGGAAGATTGGCCTGATTTTTATAGAGCAGTGCGTGCGTTCGTGGAAGGTCTCGAAGTAACTAATAATAAGTAATCCCAAAAAGGATATGAATAATGACATTCCAATTTAATGCTGATCAATTAGAGCAAATACAAAAAGCCTATGATGCCGCAAAACAAGCTGCATCTATAACTGGCACAAAAGGTGCGTATGCATCCGCATACGAACTAGTGTTCGACATGATTACTAATACTGATGAAAATGGCAAACAAACGCCAAAAGCTGGTGTCGACCCCGCTTCATGGGTATTTTTAAGAGGGGTTCCAGAAGTTAATAGAGGAATTAAAGCGGATGGAAGTGTTAGTGATTACTCTAATTTTATTCGTGAGTATAGTAAGGCGCAATATATATCACGCTTTGGAAAAGGTGTTTTAAATGACGAAGCATTGGATAGTAAAGTACAGGTAGCCTCTGATGCGATTGCAGAAAGTATTTTAGAAAACATTCTAAATATTAATCCATCTCCTGGAAATGAAAATCCTAATCACTTTCTTCCTACTGTCAATGTGATTGCAAAATATGACGCCCAAGCAGCTGCTACTGTATTATTCGACCCAACTGGTAATGAACATCAAATCTCCGGCTGGGCAGGCAACCCATTATTCATAGCCCTTGGTTATGAAGATGTTTACAGAGAAAATATTCTAGAAAGCGACAACAATGCCTATGATGCACTCACCGTTGTAAAAAGCATGGTGCAGGCTGCAAATGCTATTGGAATTTCCGGCTCTGCAGCTGTAATGTATAATGTACTTACCCATGTAATTCCTGATGCTGCCGGTTATTTAAATACCACTTCTCTTATATGGGAGATGTCGGATGCTACCAGCGATTTAATAGAACAAAATTATGGTATTTCGCTCGGGCAATTGCTTACATATAATATTTATCTTGGCACAAAAAATTCTGATCTTGATATTTTAAGCTCAGCAGGGGGCGGAATATTTAATGATGATCTTATTCACGCAGGCACTGGTGATGATTTTATTACGGCATCACAAGGATATGATATTGTTGATGGCGGCGCGGGTAATGATACTATTCTTTATGCTACATCCGATGATGTTACTGCCAATCTTACAACCCATACTGCTGAAATTGAAATATATGGCCTTAATGATGTGCAGAGATTATATAATATTGAAAATCTGAGGACTGGTGATGGTAATGATAACCTTACAGGCCATTATGGAAAAAATCTTCTGGATGGCGCAGCTGGCAACGACAAATTATATGGCGGCGGCGACAGCGACACCCTAGATGGCTACACAGGCAACGACCTCCTAATTGGCGGTTCCGGCGGTGATACGTATATTTTCACCAAAACAGGTTTTGGTCACGATACGATAATAGATGGCAGCGGCAAGCTGGTGTTTGGCGGTGTGGTGCTTGCTGGCAATGCGCAGGCAGTGACGAATGAAAATGGCATGTATACTATATATTCCGGCGGAAAAACTTACGGAATTCTTAAAATTGATGGCACTCAAGACATTCTTATTATGTCTACCATAAATGATACAATAACAATTAAAAACTTCGTAAATGGTAGTTTTAATAATAACGTAAATATAGGTAATATTTATGGATAAATTTTTTCTTTTATTAAGTCTTTTTCTTTTAGTGCCTTACTTATTAGCAGTATTAATACCATCATGGAAGTGGTTGTTGGGTTGTGTTTTTATATATGCACTAATTGCAATATATCTATATATAGATGTCATAATGCATCCAAATCATTCTAACCCAGGAGCACCTTTTGGAATGGCATTGCTCTCAGCTGCGGGTATTTCTGGACTTTTAGGTATTATATGTAGGGGGATAAGCTTATTCCTCCAGAAGAAAAAATTTTCAGTTTTTATTATTAATGTTTCCAGGTTTATAGTCATTTTATTAATGATAGGATTATTAGTAGGTTTATTTATTAAAAGTTAAGGTTGGGTAATATTATGACAGTTTACAATATTGGTTATTGGCAAAATTTAGATATTAATGCAATTACAAATCTATTTTTGTACGGCACCACTTCTACTCCAGTAAATTATATTGATAGGCTGCGTTCTACAGATACAAATACTGTTAGCGTACAACTTGACATGAAAACATTTATGTCAACAGGCCCAGGACGTTATGCACATGCTTCTATGGCACCAATAATGCAAAAGTTTTTTGAGGATGGTGAGCTCGCGGACGGAAGTTATACTGTTTCTGAATTAAAAGCTATGGGATATTCTAACCAAGACTTTAACTTGCTTTTTTATCACTATAATACAGATGTTACCAGTTCTGATTATGCTTTAAGAACTTATATTTACAACTCAGCAAGTTTTAAAATTTCTGATAATGCAGTTTTCGTGGTAAATGGATCAGATAGGCATGTAGAGAACATGGGTATTTGGGCCTATAATGATAATTTTGATTTCCAATCTGATAGTATCGGTACAATGTTAGGAAACCAAGTGCTTATATCTGCAATTGATCCTTACAATATAGGCAAAACAGTGGATATCATATTTAGCGGTAAGGAGCTAGTATCTACATTAAATTATACCCAAGCTTTATATGAAATAGACAAAGCTATTGTTAATGAGCAAACTTATAATTCAGTAACTTCCTTCTTGGATGCGAGTATTGCAATGGATGATGTTATTTCTGACTTGCAAACAAGAAGCATTATAGACTACAACACCTTCAACGGAAAAATCATCTACGGCCAAATAGGTGACCATAGTGATAATTTAATTGGTACTGATGGAAATGATGTTTTAATAGCTGGCGCTGGTAAAGATGCATTAGACGGTGGAGATGGTAGCGATTTACTAAATGGTGGCTCTGGTGATGATGCTATATATGCAGGAAATGGTAGTGACACACTACAAGGCAACTACGGCAATGATACGTTACTAGGCGTTGATGGTGCCGATACTCTCGATGGCGGTTCAGATAACGACCTCCTAATCGGCGGTGCTGGTGGTGATACGTATATTTTCAACAAAACAGGCTTTGGTCACGATACGATAATAGATGGCAGCGGCAAGCTGGTGTTTGGCGGTGTGGTGCTTTCGGGCAATGCCCAGGCGGTGACGAATGAAAATGGCATGTATACTATATATTCCGGCGGGAAAACTTACGGAATTCTTAAAATTGATGGCACTCAAGACATTCTTATTATGTCTACCATAAATGACACAATAACAATTAAAAACTTCGTAANNACCTAAACTTACCGGAAAGTTTTGAAGAAGACCCTGGATATAGTGATACTCCGTGGGAAGACGATCTTGAATACGGCTTCGACCCAGGCTATGGCGATGGATTCGATGATGATTACGATGGGGATGGGGATAATGACGATTGGGAATATGATGCCCCTGGAGAAGGCGAGCCGGAAAATCCAGACCCAGAAGATGGAACCAATCCAATCGATGATTTTTTAAAGGAATTACTTGATCTCATTGCGCAAGGCAAGGCTAGCTTTGTCCCTAATCGAGTGGACCCTCTGATATTTGATATAGATGGGGATGGGGTTGAACTTTCCTCTTTAGAAGATTCAAATGTATTTTTTGACCTAAACGGCAATGGCTTTGCGGAGCGCACCGGCTGGGTTTTGCCAGATGATGCTTTGCTTGCGCGCGATTTAAACAGCAGCGGCACTATTGATGATATTGATGAATTATTCGGCAACGCCACAACCCCTGGCCTGGTGAAGCTGGCAGAGCTGGATAGTAATAATGATGGGGTTATTAATAGCAGCGATGCGGCATTTAATAGCTTACGCCTGTGGCAGGATGCTAACCAAAATGGTGTTTCTGAAGCAGGAGAACTGAAAGCTTTACAAGATTATAACATCACTTCCATAGCACTTGCCGCCACCCCGGTTAATTCGATTGTGGAAGGCAATGTTATTGCTGAATCTGCAACTTATGAGAGAGGCGATGGAACATTCGGCAGCCTTGCCGAAGTATATTTTTCCGTTGATAATGCGCATACTATAGCTGTTGGCGATGGCGGCACTGGCGGTAACCTACCTGTAAATATTGAAACTTTGCTTATACCGCTTTCACGCGGTTATGGAACACTCACCGCATGGCATATCGCCATGACCGATAATGCAGCCCTGTTTGCCAAGATGCAGGAAATTATTAATACCTCCCCTGAAAATTTTAATGAAATAGGCAGCCTGGTTAAGGAATTCCTGTATGAATGGGCGGGTATTACAAATGTAAGCCCTACAGGCCGTGGTGTTTTTATCGATGGCCAAAAACTGGCATTCCTTGAAAAATTCAGCGGTGAAGATTTTATCCAAACCTCAACTAACAGCCCGAACCCTGATGGCAGCGCAGCAGCGTTTTTAAATGCTGCATGGGAAGGTATGTATGATTTCTTTTACGATAGGATAGTCCTGCAAGGTGTGATGAAGGATGTGTTAGATGTCCATTATGATTTTGCAAGCGATAGCCTGGTTTTTGGTGATAGCGTTTATGATTCAATAAATATGGCACAAAATGCCAGCCTAAGCTTTAGAAGTGAAGATTCTGAGGTTGCCTTCTGGCTTGAATATGCATCAATATTAAAAGAACATGCTGGCGAATTCAGTCAGTCTGGTGCCGAACTCAATACGGCAATAAATGGCTTATTGCAGGATAAATTGCATGTTGATACCAGCGGCATAAGCAGTTTAAAAGCAGGCACAGAAAATTCTGACAACCTATTTTCAACCTTATCAGATAATATATTATTCTCCGGCGGCGAAGGCGATGATACTATAAACGCTGGTAATGGTGATAATGTGATTTTAGGCGGCAGCGGCAATGATTTTATAGCCGCTGGAAGTGGTAATAATACGGTATTTGGCGGCGATGGTGACGATACAATATATTTAAATTACGGTAATAATGAAGTATATGGCGATGCCGGCAATGATAGGATTTATGGTTATGGTATATTAAATGGTGGTGACGGGGATGATCTTATAAGTGGCGGCGGCACGATTACTGGTGGCATAGGTGAAGATGTATTATATGGTGATGTGGCGGATACAACCTTTATATATAATAAAGGTGATGGCAATGATTTAATTTCCGATAATAATAATAATAATAATAATATCCAATTTGGTGTAGGTATAAATTATTCAGATTTAATATTTTCATTAACTGGTGGGCCTGCACTCGCATGGAGTGGTAATAACTGGTCTGATAACACTGCCGGATATGGCGTAAATTTACGCATTACTTTTGCCGGAAACAATAATGATAGTATAATTTTAATGAATTATATTGGCTTCGGTGAATTGCATTTTGCGAGTGGAGAGGTAGTTAATCTGGCAAATGCGGCACTGCCACTTCAGCCGCTTAGTGGTTCGGAAGGCAACGACCAGATATCTGGAAGCAACTTTGATGATACTATAAATGCACTTGGCGGTGATGACCGTATTGATGGCGGTGATGGGAATGATACGCTATATGGCGGCGCAGGTAATGATAAGCTATATGGTGGCCGCAGTGATGATACGATTGAAGGTGGTGATGGCAATGATATAATATACGGATATTTCGAGTGGCGGAATGATTACTGGATGTTAAATTATAACCAGGGTGATACTGAAAGCCGGAACCTTCTATCCGGCGGTGCTGGTGACGATATAATTTTTGGTGAAGCTGGCAATGATATAATTGATGGTGGTTTGGGTAACGATACGATTTCTGGCGGATATGGTAGTGATACTATTTTCGGTGGTGATGGTAATGATATAATATATTCGCATGGCGAATGGATATATGGTAGGGGTGATTATACTTCAAACACCCTAAATGGCGGTACAGGGGATGATGTTTTTTACAGCAATAATAGCATCGGCAACACTTATATTTTTAACCGTGGCGATGGACATGATATAATCAACGATTTAAATCAGACTATACAGTTTGGTGCAGGAATCGCCCTTTCCGATATAAGTTTTGAAGCTGGAAACGTAAGTGATACCAATGTATCACAAAGAGGCGGGCTGCTTATAAAAATTAAAAATGGTGATAGTTATGATTCCATACTTATCAATGAATTTTTATATAACGTCAGTGATGATGGATGGAATGCCATGTCAAAATCTGTACATATTACAGATAAACTTTTATTTGCAGATGGAGCAATCTTTAACCTATCCGATATAAGCACAATTACTATAAACGGCACAGAAAATAATGACAACATCACAGGTTCTGCCAGCCATGATGTAATTTATGGCGGCGGCGGTGATGATACCATAAATGCTACTCCCCCTGGAGTAACGGAAGCGATTGGTGATGAAATCCACGGCGGCGATGGGAATGATTCCATATATGCAGGTTATGGCATTAATGAAATATATGGCGATGCCGGCAATGATAGTATTTCTGGAATCGGTATATTAAATGGTGGCGCCGGGGATGATACTATAAACGGTGGTGGAACTATCATTGGTGGAATTGGCAATGATTCATTACATGGTGCTGGCAATGATAACACCTATATATACAACATAGGCGATGGCAATGATTTAATTTCAGATTCTACATATAACCCTTATGGTGCTGCTAATATAAATATCCTGCAATTTGGCGAGGGTATAAATTATTCGGATTTAATCTTTTCATTAACAGGTGGGCCTAGTACATGGTGGTCTGGTAGTTGGTCTGATAATACAGCCGGATATGGTGTTAATTTACGCATTACTTTTGCTGGGAATAATAGTGATAGTATCATATTAATAAGCTCACAATCAAACGGTACTTACACAGGGTTTGGTGAGCTGCATTTTGCGAGTGGCGAGGTAATTAATCTGGCAAATGCGGCACTGCCACTTCAGCCGCTTAGTGGCTCAGAAGGCAATGACCAGATACATGGAAGTAATTCTGACGATACTATAAATTCGTTTGGCGGTGATGATACTGTTTATGGCAATGATGGCAATGATACGCTATATGGCGGCGCTGGTAATGACAAGCTCTATGGTGGTTATGGACTTGATATAATTGATGGTGGCGACGGTAACGATACTATTTATGGTAATACACAGTGGGCTATGTATCGGCAGGGTTATGATCTAAGCCAGAAAATGCTTTATGGCGGTGCAGGTGATGATATAATTTACGGTGATGCCGGAAATGATATTATTGAAGGCGGAACTGGCAATGATACGCTGTATGGTGGTGATGGTTCTGATACTTTAATTAGTAGTGATGGGAATGATATTTTATCTGGTGATTGGGGAGTAGATAAATTTGTTATAACAAAACATGCAAACACCCAAACGACCATTAATTTTGAATCAGGGGAGGTTATAGACCTAACTGCATTTACAAATATCAAAAGCTTTGATGATTTACTAATTAACGGCAATGCTCCTTTGATAGATCTTGGTGATAGCCAGCAGATCAAAATATCTAATAGTTTTGCACTTACAGCCGCAAATTTCATTTTTGCACAAAATCATGCACCTGTTATATCCACTCAAATCCCTTCGCAGCAATTTCGTTCCGGCGATGAAGTTAATATTTCACTAGATAACAGCTTCACAGATATTGATGGCGATGCGCTTACATATTCTATAAAAAACAGTGATGGCACAGTTGCACCAGAATGGCTTTCCATTAATCCTGTAACTATGGTTCTTGCCGGTATTGCGCCAGTTGGTTTTTCTGGTTTAATGCACCTGACCCTTGTTGCCGATGATGCAAATGGTGGAGTGGCAACGCAGGATTTTGATGTTAATATTCTTTCTAACAACACCCCCACAGCCACCTTAACTGCCGCCTCTGGCGATGAAGACACGGCAATTACAATTGATGTGCTTAGCAGCGCCAGTGATATTGATGGTGATGTGCTTTCAATTTCCGCCGTAACAGATGCGCAGAACGGAAGTGCAATCATCCAGGATAGTAAGATTTTATATACACCAACGGCAAATTATAATGGCACGGACACATTTAATTATACCATAGATGATGGGCATGGCGGTAGTGTTACCAATAGTATTACGATCACAGTAAATCCTGTGAATGACTTGCCTGCAGCAAGTAACGTTGCGGAATCAATCCTTGAGGATAATCAATATATTATCAGCATTGCTAATCTTTTAGCAAAATCTGGCGCAAGCGATATAGATAGCGATATTCTTACAATCAGCAGCGTTCAAAATGCTATAAATGGTGTTATTACAATTAGTAACGGCAATGTAATCTTCACGCCTGCTGCAAATTATAATGGCGTGGCTGCTTTTGATTTCACAGTAAATGATAGTAATGGCGGCACTATAACCCAAACTGTCAATCTTACTGTGGATGCTCTTAATAACGTCCCCACAGCCACATTAATTAAAGCCAGTGGCAAAGAGGATACGGTAATTGCAATTGATGTGCTTGCAAAGGCCAGTGATATAGATGGCGATGTGCTTACAATTTCCGCCGTAACAGATGCGCAGCATGGCAGTGTAGCCATACAGAATGGTAAGATTTTATATACACCAAATGCAAATTATAATGGCACCGATACATTTAATTATACCATAGATGATGGCCATGGTGGCAGTGTAACTAAGGCCCTTACTGTAACGGTTAAGCCTGTAAATGATGCGCCTGTTGCTAGTGATATAAATATAAGCGGTTATGAAGATGTGCAATATATAATAAATGCAGCCAGCCTTTTGGCCGAGGCTGCTGCAAGTGATATTGATAGCGAAGCGCTCTTCATTAAAACTGTGCAAGGCGCTAAGAAAGGCACAGTTGCATTTAACCAGGAAACCCAGGAAATCACTTTTACCCCTAATGCAAATTATAATGGCGCGGCCAGTTTTAGTTATACTATCAGTGACGGCAACAAAACCATTACAAAAACAGCTTATATAAATATTAATCCTGTGAATGATGCACCCACTGCAACATTGGTTGCAGCCAGTGTTAATGAGGATAAAACGGTTACAATTGATGTGCTTGCCAAAGCTAAGGATATTGATGGCGATGTGCTTTCAATTTCTGCTGTGACTAACGCACAGCACGGCAATGCCATTTTCCAAAACGGTAAGATTTTATATACGCCAAATGCAAATTATAATGGTACGGATATCTTTAATTATACCATTAGTGACGGGCAAGGTGGCAGTATAACCAACAGCATTACCGTTACAGTAAAACCTATAAATGATGCGCCGGTTTTATCCAGCCAAATAGAAAACCAGAATGTTACTACAGGCACTGCATTCCACATTGAGTTGGGTGATAATTTATTCAGTGATATTGATGGTGATAGCCTGAGCTACTCGCTGAAACAAAAGAATAACTCAGCAGTGCCAGAGTGGATATCGCTTGATATAGCAACAATGACCATAAATGGCACGGCTCCTGCTGATTTCACCGGCAGCCTGAAACTGAAGCTGGTAGCCAGCGATGGACATGGCGGCACTTCTTCGCAAAGTTTTGATATAGTTACATATACGCCAGTGCAAAATGGTACAAGCGCGAATGATACATTAAACGGTGCTGCTGGAAATGATACTATAAACGGACTTAACGGTAATGATACTATCCGCGGTTATAACGGCAATGATGTTATAAATGGCGGTGCTGGTAATGATAGTTTGTTTGGTGGCAGCGGCAAAGATTATATTTTTGGTGGCATAGGTGCTGACAAACTAACCGGAGGCGCTGGCAACGATGTTTTCCATTATGAAAACCTGGTTGATTCCAAACAAGGTAGCTATGACACAATCCAGGATTTCACAGTAGGACAGGATAGAATCGACCTTACCGAGTTATTCACATTCGGCATTGATAGCTTTACCGACCTGGCAATTACTCAGGATACCACGAATAATAAAACAATTATCACAGCAAATGATAACGCTAATCCAGACAGTGCAGACCATTTTGAACTGCACCTGAAAGGCATTATAGATTTACATCAGGAGGACTTTATCTGGGCTTAGGCGAGGGGCGCAACGTGACTTTTGTGAGCCGCTAACTTTAAAATGGCAAATGGGGTTAATCGTTGCAAAGGTACAAAATACGCCATAGGGTTTTTAATAAACTACTGATAGATAGCAATAATTGCTACCTATATGGCCTCCAAAATTTCACTTAAATTATGGTGTTTTTTTGGGGTTTTCTAAACCAGCCATAACCATTATTATACAATAACTTATAAGAAGTGCTATGGCGTATTTTGTACCTTTGCAACGATTACCCCTTAAATGGGCAATTATTGCACGCGCGTTAACAATTCATGCAACAAAGCAACTATTAGGGACGACTAATTGGTTAATTAATTAATATAATATAGAAATTGTAATAAATATTTAATATTTATGAGTTATTATAATTAGTAACAGTTTATAAATTATATTAATTGAGATTTTAAATGGCATACTCTAATATATATAGTCTAATGAATGATGTTACCAAAAATGGGATAACAGAAGTATCTATAGACTTAGCAAGTCAAAATGCCGATCAAAGGCATGCCCAAATAGAGTTATTATCTGATTTTCTTCAGGTAGATAAGAAAATAACAAGCTTATCTATGATACATTGCAACCTTGATGACTCCGATGCCACTTTAATTGCAAATGCCCTAAAAACAAACACTACACTTAATAATCTTGAACTTTGGCAAAATAAAATTGGTCCTGATGGAGCAACCGACATTGCTAATGCGCTTAAAGAAAATACCGGACTAGAATATATAGCAATAGCTGCGAACCCAATCGGTAATGGCGGGGCTATAGCTTTTGCGGAGCTCTTAAAGGAAATATTAAAATACAAGGAATAGGACTGGCTCACTGTTTCTTTGGCACTACTGGAGCTATCGCTATTGCCAATTCCCTTAGAACAAATACCACACTTAAGGAAATAAACCTAAATTACAACTCAAGTGGTAGAGAAGGTATTATTTCAATTTTTGATGCACTTAAAGAAAATAATACTCTTAGAAATATAGGCCTACAAGATAATAATATCTTTTTAAACACGAATGATGCCGATGCTGTATCTGTTGCGTATTGTAATCTTTTGGCCCTAGGACAATCTGTACCAAAAGAAATAAATGATATTTTCGATAATTCTAAAAATAATATTCAAGATAATAATTCCTTAGTTGATTCAATATCTACTAATTTAAATCAAAATACTACATTGAAAAGGATGGGTATAGACGGGAATAATCTCAGTCAAAGGAATATTGATGATATTAATACAATTTTAGAAAGAAACCGCTCTATTGGCGATGTTATTTCTGATTACACAAAAAGCATCTTAGTGCCTAAATTAGTACAGTCAATTTATGGGAGTGATTCAATACCAGAAAATGTAAATGGTCAGTTTCGCCTAGAAGAAAACATGGAAATGTTACGGCAAAAAACAAGTGAATATTTATTACATGGACTTAATGTTGAACAGATAGAAAAGTTTTCTGAACATTGGCATCAACCACTTCAACAAATTAAAAGCAATAAATCAAAAGATTATAGTGGAATTGAATGGCAACCATTACTAGGAACAAAGGAAATAGATATTCCAGAAGAAAGTGGATTACCTTCAGGTTGGAAAATTATAGCCCGCACTAACCACCAAGAACTTACAGAAGAAGGTAAACAACTTAACCATTGCGTGGGAGGATACAGTGGATCCTGCATAACTGGTAATAGCCATATACTATCAGTAGTTAGTCCAACTGGAATGCCACAATCCACTATTGAAATAGAAACTAATTATTCTCCAGAATATTCTGAAGTAACACAGCATTTTGGCAATCAAAACTCTGAAATAGAAAAAGACTCTCCAAGCGATAAAGCCCTGAGCTGGCTTATGGATAAAATAATTAAAAATGAACTCCCTATAAATTATGAACATTTATGTAGCTCCAGAACGGAAATTATGCGAAGTGCAGATACGTTGGAAAAAAGATCTATATTAGATATAGGTTTTAATCCTTTGAATATGGAGAAATACAACGAAATAAGTTCTTTATATAGAGATGATATGTTGCCGCCTGCTAAGGAAAATCCCGAACTAAGGGATTTACTTAAAAACAATCTAAGAAAACTGGAAAGCTTATCATTCTCCTTAAATCAAGATGGCAAATTAGTTATCGAAGAACCAAGAGAACTTTCATGGGTTGATAAACAAACACTAAGACAACAACAACCGAATACAAATAAAGACTTGATTGCTATAAAATCCTCTATAGCTGAACTATTGGTTATAGATGCAAAGCTAGTTAGAGTGGGACCCGAACAAAATGGCGGCATTAATGTAACGTTACCTGGAGACGGTCTTATTCCACAGGAAAGCTTAAAGGAAATTCTTGGAAGCTCAGCTAGTATTAGTATGCCGTCTATGTCTAGTTCAGGTAACTTCACAAAATTGACTATAACTGGACAAACCCCTTCGGAAATTAAGGAAAAATTAGCGACTCATATAGCACAATCAAATATGAAACCAAAAGCAGAAGGTTTGCAATCTGATATTCATCCTGGAGAGTGGGTTGGAATGCTACACAATCAAAGCCTAAATCAAAATCCCAATTATACAGCTATGGGTTAATCGTTGCAAAGGTACAAAATACGCCAGTCTAAGTGCGTCTAATCCTGGGGCTAGCCCTGTAAGCGCCTAATAAAATTAATTGCATTTAATTAGGCGCTTACAATAGTTATACCATATTACCTATAAACTCAGGCATGAACTTGACATTGATCTTTTTCTGATATTATCAGCAAATGATGTTTTACTTTCATTGGGCTTATAGCCAGCTAAATCAAGAGCTGAAATAGTTCTGTCTTTAGCTAAAATATCTACTTTAGATTTGCTTTTTAGTTCATCATTAATCAAATCAAATTTTGGTAAAGCAGTATCATTTTCAAAAGGAAGATATAAAAAATAATGTAAGCAAAGCTGCCATTTGTAGGAAGTTTGGGGTGAAACGTTCTACTTTATATCTGGCTCTAGAAAGAGAAAAAATAGCTGCTTAACTATGATTGTCTCTTTATCGGTGCGCCAATGCAAATTGTATTGTAGCTTCAATTGCTTCTTAATCAAACACCCCTATTTTGTAGCTACCCTGCTTGGGCCTATCTACAATATTATTGAACATTGTTTAGATATATGCTATAGCTAACAAGTATAACTTTAACAAAAGGTAGCTCACTATGGGAAGGCGCAGTAACCATTCACGCGAAGAATTACAGGAAATGGTTATTACGGCAGCACGGGAAATTGTGGCTACGGAAGGTGTGCGTGAGCTCAGCACCCGTAAAATTGTGGCTAGGATTGGCTACACTGTAGGCACACTATATCATTTTTTTAAGAATCTGGATGATATTATAATGCATGTTAACGGTGTAACGCTTGATATGCTTCATGAATTCCTTTCAATGCGTGCAAGTAAGGCAGATAAAGCTACTAAAGTGCAAAATCTTGCCCACGGCTATATTGAATTCAGTAAAAAACATTTTGCCGAGTGGCAGCTATTGTTTGAATATTCCATGCCTATAGATATGGAATACCCCGAGTGGTACGAAAAAAAGATAGTCAGGCTATTTAACCTGGCCCAGCAGACACTAGATGCGCAAGTGAAGCTTCCCGCCAGTGTTTTGCCAAGGGCATCAAGGGTTTTATGGTCCGGAATACATGGTATCTGCTCATTATATCACACTGGTAAACTGCACAAAACCAATTCAGAAACCGCAGAAATCTTGCTCGATGACTTTATAGTTTATTATCTAGCCGGGCTTAAACAGGATGTGGGGTAAGCAATGTCCCATATTTTTCTGAGACTCGTGATAATATTATTGCTTGCTGGCACTTCTGTGCCTTCACATGCAGAGCATAAAGAAATAGTTATAATACTCCACGGTATTTTCCGTACCCATAAACATATGCAGCCATTGGCAGATTATCTGCAAAAGGAAGGCTATGAGGTTCTAAACCTGGATTATCCATCCACTAAATACTCATTGAATGAATTAATAGATTTAGCTGTAAAAGATATTGATTCGCGCATAACAGATAAAACCCGTACAATAAATTTTGTCGGTTATTCAATGGGTGGCCTGCTTGTGCGCGGAATAATAGCAAAAAACAGGCCGGAACAATTAGGAAGGGTTGTGCTGCTGGGAACACCAAATCATGGCAGTGAGGTCACAGATTTCCTGAAAGATCATTTCCTTTATAAAAAATTCTATGGCCTTGCAGGGCAGCAGCTTGGCACTAAAGATTCACAAAACTTGCAGCCATTATTTGGTAAAGTGGATTATGAACTTGGCATTATTGCGGGTAATTTCACTATCGACCCATTTTCATCGTACCTGATTCCAGGCATTGATGATGGTAAGGTTTCAATAGAAAGTACGAAGTTGGAGGGAATGAAAGGCCATGTGGTTGTTAGTGCTTCTCATACGTTTTTTCCGAGTAATGAAGAGGTGCAGAGGCATATGCTTAATTTTCTAAAAAATGGGATTTTCAGTCATTAAATTATAGTAAACAATTACATTAACTTTCGAACCCCATTTCCAATCCACTTACTAAACAACGTTCAATTAGGTGCTTTACATTTAATTATAGATGTGCTACTACCCGCAATTGAACATTGTTTAATTAATAATAAAGGTATTTTATGAAAAAAATATTATTAACCTTCCTTTGCTGCATTGTAATTACAGGTTGTGCTTGTATGCATGATGGGAAATGCTCCAAAAGGAACTCATCAAGTTTAATGGACTACTTGTATCCAACAAAAAATACACATATCGATACACCCTCTATACCAACACTTTCACTACCACTACGTATTGGGGTAGCTTTTGTTCCTGAAAATAACCGGGGATACTCTAATTTAAATTTTTCTGAACAGGCAAAAGTAGATTTGCTTAACAAAGTAAGCCAGCAGTTTAAGCAATATCCGTTTATAAAATCTATAGAAATAATACCTTCATATTACCTTACAAAAGAAGGTGGATTTACTAACCTAAGCCAGGTAGCAAATATGTTTGGTACTGATGTTATTGCGTTAGTATCTTACGATCAGGTGCAGCACACTAATGAGGGTTTATTATCTATAACATACTGGACTATAGCAGGAGCTTATATATTCCCAGGCGAGAAGAATGATACCAGTACACTAATTGATGTTGCGGTATACCATGTACCAAGCAAAAAATTGCTTTTGCGGGCACCTGGTACTAGCACTGTAAAAGGACAGTCAACATTAGTAAATGCAGGGGAACAATTACGCAAAGATGCTGGAAAAGGTATGGAATTAGCATCAGAACAACTTATTCCAAACTTACAGGCTGAATTAGAAAAATTTAAAGAAAAAGTAAAGCAATCGCCACAGGATTATAAAATAATCCATAAGCCAGGTTATACCGGAGCTGGCAGTATATCATTTATGAATATCTTTATCTTGATTGGCTTGCTAGGAGCAATCTGTTTATGTACACGCAAAAATCAGAAAGCATAAAGATTCTCGCTATAATATTTCTGGTAATGATTGCAGGGGTCTCGGTATATACCCTCCCTGCATTCAGCCAGACGTTTATATATAGCCGCGAACTTGTTATATCAGGCCAGATATGGAGGCTATTCACCGGGCATTTTGTACATTTTACTTTATCCCACCTTATTCTCAACCTGGCTAGTATTATCATTATATTTTTCCTATTTATGAAGGTTAATATAAGAGCCAAGGACATAATTAATTTATATTTATTTTCTGGCACTATTATTTCAATGGTTTTATTATTTTTTGCACCTGATATGGCTTTCTATGGTGGGCTATCATCCTTGATAATAAGC
This sequence comes from Alphaproteobacteria bacterium UBA6187, assembly GCA_002422795.1. GTDB lineage: Bacteria > Pseudomonadota > Alphaproteobacteria > Rickettsiales > UBA6187 > UBA6187. The sequence continues at coordinate 47,367 of DITJ01000108.1, forward strand.
TACGCCAGCTATTTCTGCTTGCATTCTATACAAACAAAATCTCTGCCTTTATGGCTATCATCAGGTTTTTTATTCTTATTAACTGGAAAACTGGTATTGGAATTACATGGAGCAAGTAGCATTGTATTTGGTTCACAGGACAACATTAAAGTTGCAACTATTGCACATATTGCAGGAGTAATTGCTGCAATAATTTACTGGGTGCTAACACGCATTAAACACCATATTAAAGAGCAGTTAGATATTTATTATACCAATTCATTATCAAAACAACACTAGGAGTGCACGACAAAGAGGGCATAAGAGTAGTTAAACATGCCGTACATACGTACGCGCCGATGCTCCGGGCATAATGAGGATTTGAGGACGGACGTGACGATTAAATCACCAAGAAACACCGTTATGCAGAGGTCTTATAAAGGCTCTAAGAGCCGGAGGCCGGATCATGTCCCAATGTTTCTTCCCGCTTTTCTGCCGCCTGGTTTTTTGCCGCTCCTAATCCGCTTGCCTGGGTAGCTTCTTCAGTGGAAATTGGTTTACTTACGGCATCCTTAATTAAGCATACCTCTTTCATTACCGAAGGTTCTAAATCCTTTATAGACTTAGTTTTATCTTTGCCATTAGACATATCATCAAGTGTAGCAAGTATGCCCTGCACTTTTATTCCTTCCCATTTACCTTCCTGTTCAGGTTCGGTTGTGGAAGCTTCCTTGGTAAGTATTTTCTGGACTAGTTTTTTTAATGTTTTGCCAAAAACTCCCTGCTGTTTTCCTTCAGGTTCGAGTTCGGTTTGAGTGGCGGAACCAGCCCATTCCTGGTTACTTAATTCTTTCTTATGGTGGATGCCATCATTGGTTTCTATGGTTAATGATTTATCCTGACCGGTTATATGTTCCTGTTTTACGGAACTATCAATGGCTCGTAATTGCGCTTGTGATTTTTGCAGTGAATCTTCTGAGGTCATTAAAGCCAATCCCTTTTTATTAATCATATCATTGTAAACATTAGTATACAAGCTGAAAACAGAAAGATGGGGCTGGCAATCATTTTCCTTTATAAAGACTTCTGCATAACACTTCAAATTTCCCACAGATTCGCTACAATTCAATCTTTGCGTGCACGCCTTGATTTTCTTGAGTTTTCTGGCTTTTCTCTTGGCTATAACCATCCTGATGAAACCACTTTTACCGTTTTCGCAATAAACTTGTTACTAAGGATAAGTTTGAAGCGCTTTTTATAGCATTTCCGCTTTTCATTTTCACTAGGAATTCGAGGTGAATAAAATTTTTCGAATCCCAAAAATAACGACGTAGAAATGAAAATGGGAAATGCTATAATAAAAAAAGCTGTCTGATATTAGTAATATTTTATACTTTCGCTCGAATTGTCTTATTGCGCTTAGGTCTTAGTAAGTGATATAATATTAGTATGTTATAGTGCTTAGTTATCAATTCGCCAGAAGTATGAGATAAGGTAGAGGAGCATGCTTAAACACCCCGCATCGTAATGTGCGTATGATTATGTAACTATTGGAAAGGTATTGCGCTATGGAGTTGTGCCAAAAGAATTTAAAAGGCTTCACCCTGGTTGAGCTTTCCGTTGTTATTGTAATTATAGGATTAATTATAGCTGGTGTTACTGCTGGCAGGTCAATTATCACCACTGCAAAACTCAATGCCCAGGCCCAGGAATTACAAAAATACGACTTTGCCTTTAATGCCTTTGCACTGAAATATAATGCAGTAGCAGGAGATATGAAGAATGCCTCTGCATATTGGCCAGATGCCACTGATGGCGATGGTAATGGATATCTTAATTCAGGATCTGTAGTAGGTGATCCAACTGACACTTCCCTTGAATTATTTACGCTTTTTCAACATTTATCACTAGCAAAGCTAATTTCTGGATCATATGATAATACCTATACTTTAGGTGTAGGTTATCCTGCATTAAAAATAGATTCAAGCAAAGGAATGATTGGCGCAGGCCATTTAGGCCTTCCTTTTTATTATGGGTGGATGGTTACGGAGGAACAAAATACAGCTCAGCATAAAGCCATATTAGCACTTATTGTTTCCAGACCATATGCTAACGACACCGGCTATGCTGGCTACGATGGTATTTCAATTATGAGCCCGCTACAAGCTTATTACATAGATACAAAAATTGATGATGGCGTACCCATGAAAGGTAAGTTTAATGCATATCAGAATCAGAGTACCTTTTCAGAGTTATGCATAACTGACTATAATGGAGTTTATGTTAATACAAATAATGTTACTTGTATGGCGCAATATATCCTGAAATAGAAATAATATTTTACTATTCTTAACTTCCTCCCCATGCCTCCAGTTTTAAAAATGATAATAATAATTTCCCCCTCTAAAACCCTTAATTTTTCTGATATAACGGAAGGTGAATATACCAATCCGGATTTTCTTGAAAATTCACAAATTCTTATCGATAAATTAAAAAAATTATCCGTAAAAAAAATATGCACGTTAATGGATATAAGTGAAAAGTTAAGTGAGCTTAACTGGCAGCGTTATCATGATTTTGCAACGCCATTTGCGCCCCATAATGCCAAACAGGCGTTATATGCGTTTCAAGGAGATGTATATGATGGACTGCAAGCAGAAACCCTCACGCGTTCTGATATTAAATATGCTAGTGCGCATTTGCGTATTATATCCGGGCTTTACGGGTTACTAAAACCTCTGGACCTCATCCAGCCATACCGCCTTGAAATGGGCACAAAGCTTGCGAATAAAAACGGCAAGGATTTATACCAGTTCTGGGGAAATAAAATTACTGATAAATTAAATGAAATGCTGAAGGCAGATAAAGCGCCAGTGGTGATTAACCTGGCATCAGTAGAATATTTTAAAGCTGTTAATACAAAAATTCTTAATGCACGCATAATAACCCCAGTTTTTAAGGAAAAAAAGGCTGACGGTTATAAGATAGTCGCGTTATTTGCAAAAAGGGCACGTGGTATGATGGCTGGCTATATCATAAAAAACCATCTGAAAAACATTGAGGATATTAAAAACTTCCAAGAAGGAGGCTATAAATTTAATCCAATCCTTTCAACTGATTATGAGTGGGTGTTTACGAGATAAAGCCCTATTTAAAAGAGTAATTTATTGGTTTTATTCAAGGTAATTTTTCATTCCACTTCTTTAGAACAACGCTAATATAATTAAAAATCAAAATTATAGTATTTGATTCTTAATTATATTTGATATAGATTGCCACTCGGAAGCTGGTGGCGGGCGAAATGCTGCCTAACCCGGTCAGATCAGAGATGGAGCAGCCGTAAGCAGATTATTTCGGGTCGTTGCCGGTTTCCACTTCTCCTCCTAAAATATTATAACAAAATCAATACCCGCTAATAATCCCGATAAGAATTATTAAACCAAAATATACGTTTGAATGAAATTTGCGTAAGCAATCAATTGGCCTATCGAGGTTCACTTCATAAACCTGCCAAAGCAAATGTAGCGTGCCTATTATAAGAAAAGCATGGTAAGCTATTCCTAAATCGGCAGAAACTCCGGCAGCCCATAAGCATACTACTGTTATACTGTAGAACGCATATAAATACTTCTTGGTATATTTACCAAGCTTCAGTGCCGTTGATTTCACCCCTATTAAAGCATCCGATTCCTTATCCTGGTGCGCATAGATTGTATCATAACCAAGTGTCCAGAAAAAGCAGGCGGCATAAAGGATGAGCGATGTAGTAGTTATTTTATCATGTATTGCTGCAGCACCCATTAACGCGCCCCAGTTGAAAATTATGGCAAGGAAGGCTTGCGGCCAATAAGTTATTCTTTTCATGAAAGGATAAATAAAAATCGGCAATAAAACCGCTACTCCCAGCAATTGGGTGGTTTTATTAAAATACGATAATATTAAAGCACCTATTGCTAATAAAAATAAAAGGAAAATAACCGCGCTACGCACCTTTACCCGGCCGCTGGCAATAGGCCGGTTCTTTGTACGCCTTACTTCAGCATCAATTTTACGGTCTATTATATCATTTATAATGCAGCCAGCCCCACGCATAACTATAGCACCGGCAATAAACAAAGCATAAATAATATAAGGGAAGCTATTTTTAACCGAAATTGCGATGCTCCACAAGCATGGCCAAAGCACAAGATATATGCCCACCCTTTTATCAAGGCGCATTAATTCAATATATGGTTTTATTTTATATTTCATTCTACTTGCTTGTTTCTAGTTACTGGTTGCAGATACTTTCTACAACTATCTATAATAAGAGCTATACCACTCTACAAATTTTGGCAAGCCTTCTTCGATAGAAGTTTGAGGAGAAAAGCCAAAATCACGCTTTGCATCTTCAATATCGGCATAAGTTTCCTTAACATCACCCGGATGCATCGGCTGGAAATCTATAATCGCCTTTTTTCCAATCGCATTTTCCAGTGTATTGATAAAATACATCAGATTTTCAGATTTATTATTGCCAAGATTGTAAATTTTGTAAGGGCGTTGGTAGTTGGTAGTTGGTGGTTGGTCGTTTTCTTTACTATCAACGACAAACGATAAACCATCAACGATCTTAATGATCCCATCCACAATATCATCAATATATGTGAAATCGCGCTTCATATCGCCATTATTAAATACTGTAATCGGCTTATTTTCTAGTATGGCTTTTGTGAATAGGAAAGTTGCCATATCCGGCCTACCCCATGGGCCATATACCGTAAAGAAACGTAATCCCACAGAAGGAATTTTGAAAAGATGGCTATAACTATGGGTTAATAATTCGTCGGACTTTTTAGTAGCAGCATAAAGTGAAAGCGGGGTATCAACATTATCAGAAACTGAAAACGGCAATTTTGTATTACCACCATAAACCGAGCTGGAGCTTGCATAAACAAATTTTTCAAGATTTGGCAGGTTACGGCACACTTCCAAAATAACCATATGCCCAACCAGGTTACTGGCTACGTAAGCAAATGGATTTTCCAGTGAATAGCGCACCCCTGGCTGCGCAGCCAGATGCACAACATATTTTATTTCAGGATGGCTCTTTGCAATTCCGGATATATCATTTTTATCTGCTATATCAGAAGGATAGAATAAGAAATTCTTATGCTTATTTAATATATCAAGGCGGGATGATTTGAGTGACACATCATAATAATCATTTAAGTTATCAATTCCGATAACTTTCTCCCCGCGAAGAAGCAGTGTTTGCGCTACGTGAAAACCAATAAACCCTGCGGCTCCGGTAATAAGAATAGTCAATGTAAATCCTAGTTAATTTGTGATTCTATACGGCAAATTTTTCAACAACTTTTGCAATATCTCCCGCCAGTATATCTATCTGGTTCTGGTTTTCGCCTTCAATCATTATGCGAAGGAGAGGCTCAGTGCCGGATTTACGGATAAGCACCCTGCCCTGCAAGCCCAATTCTTTTTCGGCTTTTACAATAGCCTTTTGAACACCAGCATCTTCAAGGGGGTTTTTACCTGTGAAACGGACATTTTTCAGGATTTGTGGGAATGGCTGGAAAATATTGCATATTTCACTTACAGGCTTTTTCTGTTCAATTAAAACAGCAAGTATCTGCAGCGCCGCAACGATTCCGTCCCCGGTGGTTACATAATCACGCATTATGATATGCCCGCTTTGTTCACCGCCTACATTATAGCCATTTTCACGCATGAATTTGGAAACATAACGGTCACCTACAGCCGTGCGTTTTAAATGCAGGCCGATTGACTCGAGATATTTTTCCAGCGCCATATTCGACATGCTGGTTGCAACAACGCCGCCGCCTTGCAACGTACCAAGCTCCTTCTGGTGGCGGGCGATTACCGCAAGCAGTTTATCACCATCAATTATTTTACCATTTTCATCACAGATTATTAGCCTATCTGCATCGCCATCAAGCGCAATACCAATATGCGCACCATGCTTTATTACTTCCGCGCACATGGCCTCAGGTGAGGTAGACCCGCATTTATCATTTATATTAAAACCGGTAGGGTTTACGCCTATGGTAATCACTTCCGCGCCCAGTTCCCATAAAATAGTAGGCCCTAGCTTATATGCAGCACCGTTAGCGCAATCTAGCACCACCTTAATCCCTGCAAGGCTTTTGCGCCTTGGGAAAGTATGTTTTACAAATTCAATATATCTGCCCGCGGCATCATCCAGGCGCTTAGCGCGGCCTAATTTATCAGGGCTTGTAAGGGTGGTAGTAATTTCACCGGCAATGCGCTTTTCAATTTCCATTTCCACTTCATCGGAAAGCTTCAGGCCGATGTGGTCAAATAATTTAATGCCGTTATCATAATAAGGATTATGGGATGCGGAAATCATAACTCCTAAATCAGCGCGAAGCGAGCGCGTAAGCATCGCAACTGCCGGGGTAGGCATTGGTCCAACCAGAATTACATCCATGCCAACAGCCACGAACCCGGCCGTTAATGCCGGTTCCACCATATAGCCAGATAGCCTGGTATCTTTACCAATCACCACTTTATGGCGATGGTCACCTTTCAAAAAATGCGCACCTGCTGCCATGCCTACTTTAAGGGCAATTTCTGCTGTCATAGGCTCGGTATTAGCCGTGCCGCGAATTCCGTCTGTTCCGAATAATTTACGCATAAGAATGTAAGAATGTAAGAGTGTAAGAGTGTAAGAATGTAAGAGTGTAAGAGTGTAAGAAATTCATTTTAAACAGTCTCCAATTTTTTGGTTAATGAGCTTCGTAAGAAATATATAATTCTTCCTACCTCATCAGTTTTAGCAATTAAATTTTGCACTCCTGTAGCATTTATTAACTTTAGCCTTTCAGAAATAATAAAATGTGTTTCAAGCTCTTTAAGTGACCCCATTGCGATATTTAAGAACCTGATGAATTCTTTTGTGGAACTTCTTGAGCTACCTTCAGCTATATTTGCTGGCACTGATATAGCTGCACGACGTATTTGCGAGGTAAGTATATAAGCTTCTTCTCTTGGAAAGGATTTAGTAACATCATAAACCATTTCTACAATATCAACAGATTTTTGCCATGCTATCAAATCTCTGTAGTTCTGGATTTTCATAAATTACCTCCGTAAAGTAGAGTGTAAGTAATAAGAGTGTTAGAATGTAAGTAAGGATTCTTACTTACACTCTTACATTCTTACATTCTCACACTCTCTCTTCCAGTTTCACATACCCCCTAAGCTGGCTACCAGTATAAATTTGCCTTGGCCTGCCGATTTTACTTCTTGGGTCTTCAATCATTTCCTTCCACTGAGCTACCCAGCCCACCATTCTTGCAACGGCGAATAATACCGTAAACATTGAAGATGGTATGCCGATTGCTTTATAAATTAAGCCTGAGTAGAAATCCACATTCGGATATAATTTACGTTCAATGAAATATTCATCGCTAAGTGCAATCCTTTCCAGTTCCAGCGCAATTGCCAGCAATGGATCATTTGATTGCCCCAGTTCTTTTAAAACGCTATCGCAGGCTTTTTTAAGCACTGCTGCACGCGGATCATAATTCTTATAAACCCTGTGACCAAAGCCCATAAGGCGCATTGCATCTTTCTTATCCTTAACTTTTTCGATAAAGGCAGGAACATTCTTAACATCGCCAATTTCTTTCAGCATATTAATAACAGCTTCATTCGCACCGCCATGTGCAGGCCCCCAAAGGGAAGCTATACCAGCACTCATGCACGCAAACGGGTTTGCCCCTGTTGAACCAGTAAGGCGCACGGTCGAAGTTGACGCATTTTGCTCGTGGTCTGCATGCAGGATGAAAATAACATCCATAGCCTTGGCAATTACCGGGTTTACAACATATGGCTCGCTCGGCACTGCAAACATCATATGCAGGAAATTTGTGGTGTAATCAAGATCGTTACGCGGATATACAAATGGATGCCCAACTGAATATTTATGCGCCATTGCAGCAAGAGTTGGGGTTTTTGCAATCATACGGAATGCAGCAAGTTCACGTTGGCGCTCATCCCTTATATCCAGTGAATCGTGATAAAACGCTGAAAGGGAAGAAAAAGCCCCGGCCATAACCGCCATTGGGTGGGAAAGGCGTGGAAAACCTCGATAAAGGAATTGCAACTGCTCATGAACAAGTGTGTGCTTCTTTACCCTACCTGTAAACTCCTCATACTCATTTTTATTAGGAAGTTCTCCATTTAAAAGCAAGTAGCATACTTCCATGAAATTACTTTTTTCTGCAAGCTCGGCAATATCATAACCACGATAGCGCAAAATCCCCTGTTCACCGTCAATATAGGTTATTTTTGAATCGCATGAAGCGGTGGACATAAACCCCTGGTCGTAGGTAAACGCGCCTGACTGCTGATAAAGGGCGGATATATCAATAACATCTGGCCCCTCAGTTCCTTCTAGTAACGGAAATTGTATTTCCTTGCTAATTCCATCTATTTTTAAAGTGGCGGATTTATTTGACATTGTTTTTCCAAATATATGGGTTCGAATATGGCTATAGGGCTTTGGTTAATATAATATATACTACACCCCCTATACCTATTCCCAGAAACCTACAATCATAAGTTAGTATTTTCCAGATTTTTTTTGCTATTTCCTAAAATTATATAGATATATGTTCCATTCCCGCAAACCTAAAAATGACAATTCTTGACCGTTGCAATATTTAATATAAGCCCTTATAAATTAGTGGTATATAAAATTACTATATGTAAATTGGGTAGTTGCCAGTTACTAGTTGCTAGGCTACATCCACTCTTGTATAGTAAGTAACTGGTAAATAAGAAAAGAACGTCATTGCGATGAGTCGAACGAAGTGAGTACGAAGAAGTAATCCAGTGTTAACAGCAAAGATAAAAATGGATCGCCACCTCACACTCACAAAGAGTTCGGCTTGTCGCGATGACGTTGCACCTTAAGTAACCAATTACAAAAGTAGACGTTACCTAGGTACTATTAAAGAAAACTGGTAACTCTTAATTAAAAAGTATTTTTGATATGAGCAAAACTAATCCCACCATATCTGTTTTAATGAGTGTATATAATGGGCAACCATACTTACAAGAAGCTATTGAGAGCATATTAACCCAAACTTATACTGATTTTGAATTTATAATAATTGACGATTGCTCGGATGATGGCTCAAGCGGGATAATTGAAGAATATGCAAAAAAAGATTCGCGGATAAAGTTAATCACAAATAAAACACGGCTTGGGCTTGGCAGTAATTTAAGGCACGGCGTGGAAATTTCACAAGGCACATGGATTGCCAGGATGGATGCAGATGATATATCAATGCCACAGCGCTTTGAAAAACAGTTAAATTATGTAATGCAGAATCCTGAAATAGACATCCTTGGCAGTTTCGCTTTTGATATAAATGAACATGGTGATACTATCGGGATGAGGCGCTGCCCTACAGCGCATGAAATTATTAAGAAATTCATCTGGACTTGTCCTATAATTCACCCAACAGCTTTTATGAGAAAAGAAAGCCTTATACTTGCGGGATCATACGGCACTGAAAAACGCAAGCAGGATTATGCTTTATGGTTCAGGTGCGTAAAAGCAGGATTATATTTTTCTAATTTACCGGAACCACTCATTAAATACCGCTTTACCAAGGATTATTTCAAACGAAATAATTTCCTCGCCTTTATGCGGCAAATAAAAATAGGCTGGATAGGTTGCTGGCAGGTACGAGCAGAACCAATTGCATATATAGGTGTTACAGTACCGCTAACAAAAGCATTATTTCCAGATTCCCTCCATATGGCCATATCTATTTTTCTTAAAAAGTTTGATCCGAGGAAGAAATGATTAAGACGCAACCAAACCGCATAGACATGCTGATACATGAACTTAATTATAGCGGCATATCAAATGCAGCTACAACGCTTGTAAACGCGATTGCAGAAAGGGGAATGCCTATCCGCCTTATTGTTGTTGGTGAAGAAGCTCCCATGCCCTTCCCTATTAATAAAAATATAGAAATAAAATTTTTTGGGATAAAAAGAGGTAATAATTTTTTCAATAAGGTTTTATATCTTGTACGGGTATATTTTATCTTATCCGTTTATCTTGCTAAGGAAAGAAGCCACAATCTTTTCGTATGGGGAAAAGAATTTACAGCCCTTGCCGTGATATTCAGGATGTCGTTACCACTAAAATTTAAATTGGTAGGGGTGAATGTAACAAATATATCTTCACATCTTAACAATAAGCATCCAATTATAAGGATGACATTGAATCGTATTTATAAATCTTTATTGCCCAACCCTGAGCATATAATTGCGCAATCTGGCGCTATGGTAGAAGAATTAATTAATATATATAATATTCCATTAGATAAAATAACTGTAATCCCACCGCCTCTACAATCTAAGTTCTTTAATATTCACCAGGAAAAAACCAAAACTGGCAAAATATTATTTATAGGAAAATTAACCGATTCGAAAGATCCTCTAGCTGCTTTAGAAATTTTTAAGAAGATTTGTGATTTAAGGAAGAACAGTACGAAGGCAGAAAAAATCGAGCCAACTTTAATATTTATCGGTGAAGGTGAACTTGAATATACTTTAAGGGAAAAAATAGCGGAACTGGAATTAGAAAAGCAGGTTTCCCTTATAGGCAAGCAGAATGATATTTTGCCATTCTTACGTGATGCCGATGCACTTATAATGACTTCAAAATATGAAGGCTTCTGCATGGTGCTGGCAGAAAGCATAGCCTGCGGAGTACCAGTTATATCATTTGATTGCCCAACCGGCCCTTCTGAAATTATTATAGATGGGGTAAATGGCTATCTAATACCACCAAAGGATATTAATTTATTTGCACAAAAATTAGATTTGCTTCTCACAAAAAATTTGAACCAGCAAAGAATTTCCCAAACTGCTAATAAATTTCATCATGATGTTGTAATAAAGGATTATATAGAAATTATAAAAAAATATTTCTAATCATTCTGATTCAAACTGCCGATTAGAATCAGAAAGAGTATATAATTATTATCTTTTCTGGTACAAGAGCTAAGCAGCAAGACCGCATCCTAATTAAACAAAAAGAAAACAAACGATGAGCATACTAGACTACATTAAAAAACTCACCTCTAACCAGAACCTATCTGCGGAAGAATCCGAAAGTATTTTCAAAACCATAATGAATGGTGATGCAACGCCTGCTCAAATTGCAGCGATTTTAGTAAGCCTTAAAATGAAGGGCGAATCAAACCAAGAAATTGCAGGTGCTGCAAAAGTGCTACGCGATAAATCCGAAAAACTACAAGCACCTGAAAACGCCATGGATACATGTGGAACAGGCGGGGATGGGCTGGGAACTTATAATATTTCTACCGCAGTTGCTTTTGTCCTTGCCGGAGGCGGAATTCCGATTGTAAAACACGGCAACAAAGGTGTATCTTCGCGCTCTGGCTCATCCGATGTTCTGCGTGAACTTGGCGTTAATATTGACGCTTCCAAAGAAACCATGGAAAAAGCACTACAAGATGCCCAAATATGCTTCATGATGGCACCAAAATACCATAATGCCATGCGGCATGTGGCGCAAGTGCGGCAGGAACTGGGGATAAGAACAATATTTAATATACTAGGCCCACTTGCAAACCCTGCTGGCGCAAAATACCAGTTACTTGGCGTTTATTCCAAAGATTTAGTTTCTAAAATGGCAAATGTTTTATCGCAACTTGGCTCTAAAAGAGCATGGGTGGTGCATGGTGAGGATGGGCTGGATGAAATCACCACCACAGGAATCACCCATGTTGCCGAGCTAAAAGATGGAGAAGTTTCCAATTTCACAATTAACCCTGAAGATTATGGAATCAAGCTTGTCTCATCTCAGGATTTAAAAGGAGGCGATGCACGCGAAAACGCCTATGAATTAAAGGAAATACTACTGAATCGCGGCAAAAAACCTTATCTTGATATAGTGCTATTAAATAGCGCTGCTGCATTTGTAATACATGGCAAAGCTAAGGATTTACATGAAGGTTTAATTTTAGCAAAGCAATCTATTAATAGCTTGAAAGCTAATGTAGCGTTAGATAGCTTGGTAAGGATAAGTAATAATATTTATAGCTAAGTCCCATAACACCCCTTCTTAAACTAAGAATTAAGCTCTTGTGATTTTGTATTAAGACATATAAATATAGCGTCCGGGATGACGCTTGAAGCAATAACATACGGAACCAAAAAATGAACATATCACGCTTCTTTATCGACCGCCCTATTTTTGCCGCAGTGCTTTCACTGATGGTTTTTATAGGCGGGTTTATTGCAATATGGCAGTTGCCTGTTTCAGAATATCCTGAAATAATACCGCCATCTGTTGTGGTTCATGCGCAATATCCTGGTGCTAACCCTAAGGTAATTGCAGAAACTGTTGCGGCTCCCCTTGAAAACCAGATAAACGGTGTTGAGGGCATGTTATATATGTTCTCGCAAGGCACATCCGATGGGCAGATGACCCTTACCGTTACCTTTAAACTAGGCACAGACCCAGATAAAGCCCAGCAATTAGTACAAAACCGCGTAAACCAGGCATTGCCGCGCCTGCCAGATACTGTGCGCCAGTTTGGTGTAAGCACTATAAAAAGCTCGCCAGACCTTACCATGGTTGTGCATATATTATCGCCTAATTCGCGCTATGATGTGTTATATCTTGGTAACTATGCCACATTAAATATAAAAGATAGCCTGGCGCGTATTCCAGGTGTTGGGCAATCAGAGATTTTCGGCGGCAGTGATTACGCCATGCGTATCTGGCTTGATCCGCAGAAAATCGCCTCGCGCGGTATGAATGCCGATGATGTTACCAATGCAATCCGTGAACAGAATGTGCAGGTGGCAGCGGGCGTTATCGGGCAATCGCCATCAGATAAAGGGCTGGATTTACAGCTTAACGTAAACACGCAAGGCCGCCTGCAAACTGAAGAAGAATTTGCCGATATTATTATTAAAACCTCCGCTGATGGCGCTATTACAAGGCTTAAAGATGTAGCGCGTATCGAACTTGGCGCTTCGCAATATGCGCTGCGTTCCTTGCTTGATAATAAGCAGGCCGTTGCTATTGCGATTTTCCAGGCTCCCGGTTCCAATGCTTTGGACGTTTCTGCCGAAGTTCGAAAAACCATGGAAGAACTTAAAAAAGACTTCCCAGAAGGCATTGATTACAGCATAGTTTACGACCCAACCACTTTCGTGCGCCAGTCGATAGATGCAGTAATACACACGCTAATTGAAGCTATTTTGCTAGTGGTGCTGGTGGTGATTTTATTCCTACAAACATGGCGCGCATCAATAATTCCGTTACTTGCCGTACCGGTTTCCATTGTAGGAACATTCGCGCTTATGTTGCTGTTCGGATTTTCTATAAATGCATTATCTTTATTCGGGCTGGTGCTGGCAATCGGTATCGTGGTGGATGATGCGATTGTGGTTGTAGAAAATGTAGAGCGAAATATTGCATCCGGCAAAACTCCCAAAGAGGCAACCTATCAGGCCATGCGCGAGGTTAGCGGCCCTATCATCGCAATCAGCCTTACCCTGATTGCGGTATTCGTGCCGATTGCCTTTATAACGGGCCTCACTGGCCAGTTCTACCGCCAGTTTGCACTTACAATTGCAATCTCTACGGTAATTTCAGCGTTTAACTCACTTACCTTAAGTCCGGCTATGGCCGCCCTTCTGCTTAAAGGTCATGATGAACCGAAAGACTGGCTCACCCGCCAGATGGATGCAAAACTTGGCTGGTTCTTTAACTGGTTTAATAATATGTTTAGCCGGAGTTCAAAGAAATATTCCGGCATGGTTGGTAAAACACTAGAGCGCAAATCTATTTCTATGGTAGTTTACGCTGTCCTTATCGGTGTTACATTATTTGCATTTAATCATGTTCCAACTGGATATATCCCGCAGCAGGATAAGCAATATCTGATCGGCTTTGCGCAGCTCCCTGATGCGGCATCGCTAGAGCGCACAGATGAAGTGATGCGCAAAATGTCTGATATCGGACTTAAAACCCCAGGTGTTGCCAATGCGGTGGCATTCCCTGGCCTTTCCATTAACGGCTTTACCAATAGCTCCAGTGCGGGGATTATATTCTACCCACTAACAGGTTTTGAAGAACGCAAAACTCCTGAGCTTTCTGCAGGAGCAATTGCTGGCGCGCTTAACGCTCAATTTGCCGGAATTAAGGATGCGTTTATAATGGTATTCCCACCGCCTGCGGTTATGGGGCTGGGCACTATCGGCGGCTTTAAAATGCAGATAGAAGACCGCGCAGACCTTGGCGACGAGGCGCTTTCAAGCACTATGCAGGCGATACTCGGCAAAGCATGGCAGAACCCTAAACTTGCCGGAATGTTTACCGGATACCAGATTAACGTGCCGCAGCTTTATGTGGATTTAGACCGCACAAAAGCCAAGCAGATGGGAATTTCCATTACAGATATTTTCAGCACCATGCAGATTTATCTAGGCTCGCTTTATATTAACGACTTTAATAAATTCGGGCGTATTTATCAGGTTGTTGCGCAGGCAGATTCAGAATTCCGCGCACATAGCGATAATATAACGCAGCTTAAGGTGCGTAATAATACTGGCGATATGGTTCCGCTTGGCAGTGTTCTAACAGTTACACAAAGCTATGGGCCAGAGCGGGCAATGCGTTATAATGCATACCGTACCGCTGAATTAAATGGCGGCCCAGCACCTGGGGTATCTTCTGGTGAAGCGCAGGCGGAAATCGAGAAAATCGTTAATGAAACCCTGCCAAAAGGTATGGCTTTTGAATGGACAGATTTAACCTACCAGCAAATACTTGCCGGAAATACTGCAATGTTCGTATTCCCTTTATGCGTGTTCCTGGTGTTCCTGGTGCTAGCTGCGCAATATGAAAGCCTTACCTTGCCGCTGGCGGTAATCATGATTGTGCCGATGTGTATGTTATGCGCAATTGCCGGGGTGTGGTTATCTAATGGCGATAATAACATATTCACGCAAATCGGGCTAATAGTTCTGGTGGGGCTGGCGTGTAAAAACGCAATTTTGATTGTGGAATTCGCCCGCGAACTGGAGCTGGAAGGCAAAACACCGCGTGAGGCAGCAATTGAAGCTACCCACATGCGTCTTCGCCCGATTCTAATGACATCTTTCGCATTCATTATGGGCGTTGTGCCGTTGGTAATATCCACAGGTGCTGGCGCGGAAATGCGCCACGCGATGGGTATTGCTGTGTTTTCAGGGATGCTTGGGGTTACATTCTTCGGATTATTCCTGACCCCGGTATTTTATGTGTTATTACGTAATATGGCTGGAAATAAGCTAACTTCAGCTTCGGAGCCTGCTATTCATGGGGAGAAGACTGAGAAGCTCTAAAGTTGTGCTGTCATCCTGGAAGCTATGTTTTCTCCAAAAACCTACTTCAGGTTTTTGGCAAGAAAACAGGCTATCCAGTATCCAGGTAATTCTTATAAAACAATTCTATAAAGCCATATAGATTTTATTTTTAACCTGGATCCTGGATACCTGAAAACCTAAAAATTTGCTGAAGGAGCAAATTTAAGGTTTTCTAGGTTCCAGGATGACGACTCCGTTGAATCCAAGTGGTAACTGAATTTAAAGAATTATTAAGAAAATTATATTAAGGTATTATAATACCGGGAAAAGGAGCCTAAAATGGGTAATAAAACAAATAACTTACACAAAGTAAAAAGTACAAAACTTCTTACTTCTTACTTCTTACTCCTAGCCCTTTCCGCCTGCTCGCTCGCTCCTAAATTTGACAAGCCTGAGATTGCCACTCCTGAAAAATATAAGGAAGATGGCAAAAGCGATAGTTACGATGCTTCCATGTGGGTAGAGGCAAAGCTACTGGAGGATAACGACCGCAAACAGTGGTGGAAAATATTTGCTGATAAGGAATTAGACGCCCTTGAAAACCAGGCAAAAGAATCCAACCAATCATTAAAAATTATAGAAGCGCGGGTTTCGCAGTCACGCGATATTGCAAGCGCCGTGAAAGGCGGGTTTTTCCCAAGTGTAAATCTTGGTGCAAATGCGGTGCGCACAAAGCAATCTAGTGCTTCGCTTGCTGCGTTTGGGGTAACTGGTGAAACCAAGCCATATACAATATATTCCGGCGAAGGTGTTGTATCTTATGAAGCGGATTTATTTGGCCGTGTGCGTGATAGCTATAAAGCATCCAAACTTGATGCAGACGCACAAGAAGCCCTATATAACGAAGCATTGCTGGCATTACAGGCAGATGTAGCTCAGCATTATTTCTCTATCCGCGCCCTTGATTCCGAAAGAAGGTTATTGCAGGCAACTGTAAGGGTACGCGAGGAAGCTGCGCGCATTATGGGAAAAAGATTTAAGGAAGGCGCAGTTGGTGAGCAGGATAACTCCCGCACCATAAGCGAACTTGCCAGCAGCCAGGCGGATTTAATCGCGCTTAACCGCCAAAGGGCCAGACTGGAACATGCGCTTGCGGTGTTGCTTGGTAAAATGCCATCAGAATTTTCACTGAAAGAATCGCCGCTTGAAAAAATCATGCCGCCAAAAATCCCGGCAGGATTACCTTCCACATTACTTGCACGCCGCCCTGATATTGCCGCTGCATTAAAATCGATGGAAGCTGCCAATACGCGCATCGGTGTTGCTAAAACCGCGTTCTTCCCGCGCCTGAACCTTACAGCATCTGCGGGACTCGCATCAACATCGCTGGGAAATGTGTTTGATTGGTCAGGTCGCACCTGGGCGCTTGGACAGGTTGCAGGAAATGCGCTATCCTTACCGATTTTCAATGGCGGAACAAATTCCGCTAATTTAAGGGCAGCTAAAGCATCTTATGAAGAATCAATCGCCACTTACCGCCAGCAGGTACTGGTGGCCTTCCGCGATGTTGAAGATAACCTGGTGGGGCAAAATCTGCTTGCCAAGCAATCAATCCAGCAGGATTTAGCAGCAAAATCCGCATCACGCACCACCGCCCTTGCGCAGAAACGTTATAATGAAGGCGAAACTGATTATTTCGAAGTGGTGGATTCGCAGCGAGTTTCCCTTGCAGCGCAGCGTAGCGCTGTGCAACTTCGCGGACAGAGGTTTATTACGACGATTGCCTTAATCCGCGCCCTTGGCGGCGGCTGGGAAGATGTGGAGGTTGCCAAGGTAAAGAAATAATCTTTAGCCACCGTATTTCTGGCAACTAAGATTCGATTTATTCAAAATATCAAATTATAGTAAATTATATTTTTATTTACGTAGGAAGCCATCAGCGAAGTTTATAGTAATTTTACTTAATTAGCCATCTCACACCCAAATTGAGAATGGAGCACGTATCCCCGCGCAGGCGCACTAGTGTCCGGTAAAAAATTTATTGACCTCGTGAAGTTAAGACATGCAGTATGTTTGGTGGAGTTTTGATTAAATATAACTTAAAAAATAAAAAAGTACAAAAGTAAGAAACCCTCACCCTAACCCTCTCCCAGTGGGAGAGGGGATTCACGGATACCGTGCTCCCACTCTAGGCTTAAGGCAAGGTATCCGCATAGTTCCCTCTCCCCATGGGAGAGGGTTAGGGTGAGGGGCGCTTCCTTCTTAACAGGAAAAATATTTTTACCGGACACTAGTGCGCGAAGGCGTGGATACGTGCTCCATTCGCAATTTGTCATTCCAGAAGCTAGAGAGGCTGCTCATGAAACAGGCTACTTTAGCCGTTTTCATGAGTTAGCCGAACTTGCTATCTGGAATCCAGGTCTTTAATAAATTAAACAAGTTAAAAAGTTTTGATGTATAGAAACTGGATTCCAGATACTAAGAAAACTTATTATTCCTAGGGAACCCAGGAGGCGGCAACCTGCCGGGACTTGCACGTTTGGCAAGCCACGGAGTGAGTTTTTTCTCTATTCCCTGCTTGGCTCCATATTGCCAGCTAAGACCTTCTTCAAGTTTAAATATTTTCAGGTCAGACATCTTACCGTTTTTATATTTCTGGAATATAACGCCAGTGCCGCGTTTCATAACCGGAATTTCTGCAAGTGGGAATATAACAAGGCGGCGGTTTTCACCGATTACAGCCACATGGTCGCCGCTTGCGCTTAAGCAAACAGAAGCATCAAGCCCATCAGAAATATTTAGTATCTGTTTGCCGTTTTTGGTTTGCGCAAGAATATCTTCAGATTCCACCAAAAAGCCTTTGCCATTTTTCGCGGCAAGCAGGATTTTGCGGCCTTCACTATAAATAAACATAGTAACTATGCTGGCATTTTGCGCGAGGTCTACCATCAAATTTAACGGCTCGCCAAAGCCTTTGCCACCGGATATATCATTACAGCCTATGGTGTAGAATTTACCATCTGAGGTAAATACAATCAGCCTATCGGTGGTCTGGGCTTTTAGTATAAAGCGTTCTTCATCGCCATCTTTATATTTTACGGCTGATAAATCATCGATATGGCCTTTCAGGGATTTTATCCAACCCATTTTTGAGCATAGAATTGTTACAGGCTCTTTTTCGATTAGCGCTTCTATAGAGATAACTTGCGCGGTAGGCGCATCCGCAAACTCAGTGCGGCGTTTGCCGAGGACTGTATTTTTTCCGAACTTCTTTTTTATATCTTTTATTTCGTCGGAAATTACCTGCATACGGTTTTCTTCGCTGCTCAGCATTTCCTGGATTTTAGCTTTTTCCGCAGCAAGCCCGGCATGTTCGGTTCTGATTTCCATCTCTTCTAAGCGGCGCAAGCTACGCAGGCGCATATTTAATATCGCCTCAACTTGCATATCGGAAAGATTCCATTTTTCCATCATTATGGCTTTTGGCTCGTCTTCCTCACGGATTATGCGGATAACCTCATCAAGGTTCAGGTACGCAATCAGGAAGCCTTCCAGCACTTCCAAGCGGTGGTCGATTTTACCCAGGCGGTAATTGGAACGCCGCACCAAAACTTCATGCCTGTGGTTTAAGAATTCCTGTAGAACTTCGCGCAAACTCATAACGCGCGGTGAGCCATTAGCGCCAAGCACGTTCATGTTAAGGCTGATGCGCACTTCTAAATCAGTGCTGCGATAGAGCGATTCCATCAGCATTTCAGGTTCAACGCTGCGGTTTTTAGGGTCAAGCACTATGCGGATATCATCGGCGGATTCATCGCGGATATTAGCAAGTAGAAGTAACTTTTTATCTTTAAATAAATCAGCAATTTTTTCAATAAGCCTGGATTTTTGCACCTGGTATGGAATTTCAGTTATCACGATTTGATACATGCCGTGGCTGAGTTCTTCGCGTTCCCATTTTGCGCGCAGGCGGAATGAGCCGCGCCCGGTTTCATAGGCTTTTATAATATTTGCGCGTGGTTCAACAATAGTGCCGCCAGTCGGGAAATCCGGGCCAGATACAAATTCCACTAATTTTTCAGCAGAAGCTTGGGGGTGTTTTATAACATAAAGAAGTGCATCGCAAATCTCTGCGGCATTATGGGGCGGAATGCTGGTTGCCATACCCACCGCAATACCTTCCGAGCCATTTGCAAGCAAATTCGGGAAAGCTGAAGGCATAACCACAGGCTCAATTTCCGAGCCGTCATAAGTTGGTTTGAAATCAACAGTATCAGAATTAATATCTTTTAAAAGTTCAATGGCAACTTCCGTCAGGCGGGCTTCGGTATAACGCATTGCCGCGGCATTATCACCATCAATCGAGCCGAAATTTCCCTGGCCATCCACCAGCGGGTAACGCACCGCAAAGCTTTGCGCCAAGCGCACCATAGTATCGTAAACCGCAACGTCGCCATGCGGGTGGTATTTACCAATCACATCACCCACAACACGGGCGCATTTTTTAAAGCCTGAGTTAGGCTCAAGCTTCAGTTGCATCATTGCAAAAAGCAGGCGGCGGTGCACGGGCTTCAGGCCATCACGCACATCAGGCAGCGAGCGTGAAGTGATAGTTGAAAGCGCATAGGCAAGGTAACGCTCACCCAGCGCATCGCTGAAATCTACGTTTTTTATGTTATCGGTTGGAGTTTCTTTTTTAGTCATTATTTACCAATAAATTGCCGACTTTTACGTTAAGCACTGATGAAATTTTAACCAAGTCCTGTAATCGTAACTCGTTTAAACCAATTTCATAATTATCTAACTTGTTTTCCCTTAAACCTACCCATTTAGACATCCTGCGCAATGGGATTTTCTGCTTCCTGCGGTTTTCAAAAATATTCTTACCAATAGTTTTCTTTAACTCGTGGAGAGTTTTCTTTTCTTCAGGTGTAAGCCGCATGTGTAACTCCTATTGTTGGTGAGTAAGCGGCTACCATTATAATGGTAGCCGGGAGCTAGAAACACCGAAACATAGGCGCAGGCTATTCCCCGTAAAACGGGTGTTTTATTCACCCAACTCCCAGCCATAAGGCATAGGAATAAAGGGCTTATTGATACGAGCCTAAAATATTAATCGTAATGTTTCAGGGTTTCTACTCCCTTCAACCGTAAATAATAATGGATATTTCAACTAAGTCAAAAGGATTAATTAACCGAAGAAAATAAAGCCAATTATTCTATTCCAAATATGATTTGGCTTGTAATTAGCTGTTAAAGCCCATCTGCATAGCGGTCTTTTTTGTTAATTTCATATTCGCAAGGAAAACGTTGCTCAAAACGATGGCACGACACCATTAATTTCCTCTGTTTTTGTTGGGTATAATCGCCTTAGGGGTTCTGGACAAGTTTGCGTAGGATAAAAACAATTTAGGCTTTTACAACTTCCTCGCCATCAAAAATAAAGCTGCAATTTTGTTCTTTAGCTTCGTGTATTATATTTGGCACCTCTTTCACGCCACAAATCACCACAGCAGAGCCTTCCAATAAGTTTTTTACTGCGCTCCAATTAGTTCCGTAAGGTACATAAATTTTATCCTGCTGTTTTCCAGAAGGCAGTAAAATACGTAAAATTTCATTGATATAAATTGTAGCGCCTACTGCCGGAACCGCGCCATCTTCATCTTCAATTTCATATCTTCCGCCACGGCCAATTTCACCTTTGGCATTTTGGACGAAAATGGTAAAGCCAATGCCTGTATGATACCCAAATTTTTCTGATTCAGAAGGGTCTATGGAAACATTAACTTCCTCACCGCTTTTTTTAATAATATTTATAACCTCAGCAAGTCTTGTGCAAAGCGGCTTTGCATCTGTTGGCAACTTAGTTTTAGCAAGTTCTTCTATTGTAATGCCAGGGCTTGCAAGCCTGGTTAATATTTGTGCATTAGCACCCGCAAGCCTTTCTATTTCAGCAATGTTTTTTTTGTTTATAGCGTTTAAAAGTGCCGCCCTTTCATCTTTTTCATATTTCATCTCATCAAGGATAATACCAATAAGGGCAGGCAGTGTGAAATCAACGCAGATATTTTTTAAACCAAGGTTTTGCAGCGCTGCAACTGTTACAAGCACCACTTCAGCATCAGATGCGGCATTATCACTGCCCACTAATTCGATACCGCTTTGGGTAAGCTGCCTTTCTGCATAAAGCCCCTCGCCTTTCACACGGAATACATCCCCGCCATAGGACAGCCTTAGCGGCTTTGGTGCTTTTTTAAGCCGCGTTACTGCAATGCGCGCAACTTGCGTGGTGATATCCGAACGCACGCCCATCATTTTATGGGATACCGGGTCCATAAGGCGGAATGTTTGATTTTTAAGTGCCTTACCAGCGCCTGTGAATAAGCTGTTTTCAAATTCAATTACAGGAGGTTCCACCAGCTCATAGCCGAACCTATGTAAATAACCATATAAATTCGCCATGATAGCAGCCTTCCTCCCTGCTTCGGGAAAAAGTGAATCGTAAAATCCTGCCGGTAATAATGCTTTATCCATTTTAATTTCAGGTGTGAGGGATTAGGTTTCAGATGTAAGGTTATAATTTTTATATAATATATTTCAACAATAATCTTTCTTTTGAGAAAAGTACATTTATATGATAGAAACCTGAAACCTGAAACCTGAAACCTGAAACCTGAAACCTTATGAAACTTAAAATAGCAGTGCTCATATCCGGCAGCGGTACAAACTTGCAAGCTCTTATTGATGCCTGCAAGGGGGCAGATTACCCAGCCGAAATAGCAATCGTAATTTCAAATAAAGCTGATGCTTTTGGCCTTACCCGCGCAAAAAATGCAGGAATAGAATGTAAGGTAATTAACCATAAGGATTTTGCTACGCGCGAGGAATTTGATAAATCAATGCACGCAGAAATTATTGCCAGTGGCGCAGAATTTGTTTGCATGGCAGGGTTTATGCGCCTGCTTTCTGAATGGTTTGTAGACCAGTGGCATAATAAATTAATCAATATCCACCCTTCCCTTCTGCCATCTTTTAAAGGAATAAACGCACAAAAACAGGCGATTGATTTTGGTGCGAAGATTGCCGGATGTACAGTGCATTTTGTTCGAAAGGAAATGGATGCTGGGCCTATAATAATCCAATCGGCCATACCAATATTGCCAGGTGATACGCCGGAATCGCTTGGTGGCCGCCTTCTTCATGAAGAACATAAATCTTATGTGGAAGCGTTAAAGCTGGTTGCGTCTGGCAAGGTGAAAATAATTGGGGAAGTAACTGAGATTATATAGTAATTTGGCTTTCTATCTGGTCACTAAAAGAAGGTACCCCTGCCCAAAGGCAGGGTTTTTTTATGTCCTTAAGATATCAATTCGGAAAGAAGTAGGCCAAGTGATATATAGATAACACATTGCACAGCGCCAAGGGCGATATTACGCTGCCTGATTACTTCGTCATTTATATTTATCCCGGCAAGTATTATCTTTGTAGCCACAAATGAAAGCGC
>DITJ01000053.1 GCA_002422795.1 Alphaproteobacteria bacterium UBA6187
AACGGTATTTTTTGGTGATTTCGTTATCACGTTCACCCTCAAATACCCATGGATATCCATGCACTTACGCTTTTACGGGCGGGCGCTCCTAGAACTTACTAAAAAAACTAATTATACAGTGGTCTTTTATAGAAATATATAATGCATAGTTTTGATAATTTAATTGGTATTATCAATTATATATTATTCTGAAAGATTTTATGATGATTGCTACAAATTAATGAAAGAGGCTATGGTTTTAATATATATGCTGAAAAACAAGATATTTCTTGGTTAGTTACCAGGTAATCTCCGTTATTACCGGTAAGGCAATTACCAATCAACGAGCCCCAAGGCCTATAGGACATGTATCTTCCTGTGCTTGCCACCCCATTATCTATTTTAGAATCAATTGTAAAAGCCTGCAACGGCGTCATTGTGCCTATTCGGTCATTATAAGAACCATCTTCTGCAGCAAGGCACCCCTTTCCAATATTAAATTGCAATGCGGCAGCATATTGCCTTTTGACCTTATCATCAGACAATTGATAGGCATAGCTGCTACTTAATCCAACAAGGCTGTTATCCATATTTGTTGCCGCCCCAATTCCCTTGGAAGAATTTAACTTCA
Source organism: Alphaproteobacteria bacterium UBA6187 (assembly GCA_002422795.1). GTDB lineage: Bacteria > Pseudomonadota > Alphaproteobacteria > Rickettsiales > UBA6187 > UBA6187. The sequence goes on from DITJ01000053.1 coordinate 611, forward strand.
GTTTTGGATAGCCTGAACCTAAAGTAACGGAGTTATTATATGTACCAGGGATTAACCTTGCTAATGCAAGATGCTGAAAAAAGCTTCTTGATTCTGCATGATAACTATTGTTACACATACTATTGCCATCAAGCGCAACTTTATTGTCGCCATTACCATTAAATGTGCCTGACCAATAAGAAGTGGCATTGGGTCTTGCATTAGGATTAGGGACGGTTAATGAGGAGAAATATAGGGGGGGGGGTGAGCCCCGAAAAACTGAATCCAAAGTAGCCGTGTTCATCCTGAATACTATGATGAATATGGGAATGCCTTTAGTATAAAAACAACCTAATTCTTACATTAAGCAAAACTCGCCTATTCTCAGGCTCTGTTAACAAAGCTGAATTAATGATAACTTCCAGATTCTAAAATCCGCAGTTTGAATCAGAATCAGTATAAACAGCATTCTTTTACCACAAGTTGTGTATAATAAGTGCATGGTATAAATGAAAAATTCCGATTGCAATGTCTCCGTAAATAGTTAATATTTTATAAATAAAATAACAATTAACTTTGTAGCAAATTCGTGCTATAATTTCCTTGCTGGCAATTAACGGAGAAAGCTATGACAAAACAGAACATAAGAATTTCTGTTTTAGTAGTGGAAGATGATTCTGCTATAGTGACCCTGCTTAAGTATAATCTTGAAAAATCAGGATTTGTTGTGCGCACCACAGATGATGGTGAGGAAGCACTCTTGATGATAGCGGAGGAGCGCCCTGATATTATCCTGCTGGATTGGATGCTTCCCGGTCTTTCCGGTATTGCTGTATGCAAGCATTTAAGGTCGAAGGAAGATACATCGCATATTCCTATAATAATGCTTTCCGCTCGTGGTGAGGAAAGTGATAAGGTTGAAGGGTTGGAACGCGGCGTTGATGATTATCTTGTAAAACCTTTTTCCCCTAAAGAATTAATGGCGCGGATAAATGCGGTGCTAAGGCGCATCAGGCCAGCATTTTCAGCTAAGGAACTTTCCTTTGGTGATTTAAAAATGAACCTTAATGAACATAGTGTATATTTTAAAAATGGAATGCTGGATTTAGGGCCAATTGAATACCGTCTGCTGCAATCTTTCCTTGAGCATCCTAAAAGGGTTCTCACCCGCGACCAACTGATAAAGCGTGTTTGGGGGGATTCATTCGATGTTGAGCCACGCACTGTTGATGTACATATAAACCGCCTGCGTAAATCCATTAAGGTGGATGGCAATAATGTTATTATCCGCACCATACGCTCTGCCGGATACTGCTTGCAGAATTTTGATTCTGATGAATCCGAACTTGCAACTGTTTCTGATTCAGAAATGGTCCATATTGAGGATGTTGAGGAGATTTAAAATCCATGCAACCCCAGTTGCCGAAAGGTTAAAGTCTTATCAGGAACTCAAGTAGACAGAATCGTCAGCAGCCTTCACTTTCAGTTTTTGAGCTTTTGAGCATAATGGTTTGCTATCATTTATAAGGTTAGAAATGCTTTAAATCTATGCATGCTAACATGCCGTTTATTTTCACTTATAAAGACACCCAAATGCAAATATAAAATACTTTGTTAACAGAGCCTAATCCTACCACTCACTATTAAGTAAATATTCCTCTACATGTTTTACATAATTCTCTTCTGATTTTTTTATAAAGGCGGATTCTTCTGGGGTAAGGTCGCGGAAGTATTTGGCCGGGTTTCCTGCCCATATCTGCCCGGATTTTACAATTTTACGCGGTGGCACAAGTGCGCCTGCTGCCACCATCGCTCCTGATTCAACCACAACATCATCCATAATAACCGCGCCCATGCCGATAAAGCATGAATCTTCCAGCCTACAGGCATGCAGAACTGCTTTATGCCCTACAGTTACGCCTTTGCCGATGATAGTTGGGTGACCGTTACGGGTTACATGGATTACAGTTCCATCCTGGATATTGGTGCGGTCGCCAATTCTTATTTCAGCAACATCTCCGCGCACAACGCAGTTAAACCAGATGCCAACTTGCGTGCCTATTTCAACATCGCCGATTATATTGGAACCGGGTGCAATAAAGCTATCTTGCCCAATTTTTGGCCTGATGCCATTATAAGATAATATATTTGCTTTCATAGATGCTAACTATTTTCTGGTATTGAAGAAGATTTTATATTTTTATACAATGTATCGGGAGCTAAATCAGCATTATTAGGCCAGAATATTGCTCCAAATTCATCTATACTGGCTTTGGAAAAAAAATCCTGGTCTTTAAGTGGTTCAAACATCGGACCAAATAGGCGGTTTGAAAGGTCAACTTCCCCACTTACGCCATCACTGAACGTAACAGCAAGCCTATATCCTGGTAGTGGAAGCACTTCTACTATTTGATACATGCTTATACCTTATTTTAAAGGTTCAATTGAGTTTAATGGATTATGCTTTTCAGCATTTTCCCAATTCATTAACAATTCACTGCGGTGTTCTATCGCCCACTCGACGACCATAGACATTGCTCGTTTTGGTAACTTTCCTTCTAGTAATTCTAGGGTGTTGATAGATATTATAGCATTATCATCACCATAATAAACATGAAAATGAGGTGGGTTATGCTCATCATAATACATACGTATAAAAATCCCGAAAAATGAGCATATTGTAGGCATAATTATCGCACTTTATAAATTAAGGAAACACCGGCAGCCCTTCCAACCCAGCAGTCTCAGGCAACCCAAACATTATATTCATGTTCTGCACTGCCTGGCCGGACGCACCTTTACATAAATTATCTATCACGGAAACTATAATTGCCCTGTCTGGCGTTCTGCCGTTTGCAATGCCGATTACGCATGAATTTGTGCTGTAAACATCCCTTGTAGAAGGAAATTGCCCTTCGGGAAGCACATCTACAAACGGTGCATTTTTATATTTATTCTGTAATATCTTCCTGATATCGCTAACAGTTACATCTTTTGCAAGTTTTACATAGATTGTGGAAAGTATACCACGGCTCATTGGGATAAGCTGCGGGGTAAAACTAACCTCTACATCGCTGCCACTGGCAATAGAGAGTGTTTGCTCAATTTCCGGCATGTGCCTGTGGTTACAAACACCATAAGCCTTAACCCCTTCATTTACCTCGCAAAACAAGTTAGCCACTTTTTCACTTCTGCCTGCGCCGGTAACGCCTGATTTTGCATCAATTATAATATCTTCCGCGAGTATCGCCTTTTTTTCTAAAAGTGGCACAAGTGGGAGTGATGCTGATGTAGGGTAGCAGCCTGGGCACGCGATAACCCGTGCTTTTTTAATCTGCTCGAAATTAATTTCGCAAAGGCCGTAAACCACTTCTTTTTGCAGTTCCTGCGCCTGGTGCGGATGGCCATACCATTTTTCATAAAGCCCGGCATCATAAAGCCGAAAATCAGCAGAAAGATCGATAACTTTTACATGCACCGGCAGTTTACTGATAACTTCCTGGGTAGTGCCATGCGGCAGGCAGCAAAATACCACATCGATATTTTCCATATCAATTTCATTTAGCTTTACTACCCTAGGCAGGTTTTTATTGCGAAGATGCTGGTATATATCAGCCATTTCATTTCCTGCATTCCTATCTGCGGCAAGGGCGGATATTTCAACATTTTCATGGTTGTATAATATCCTGATAAGTTCCGCTCCAGTATAGCCGCTGGCGCCGATAATACATGCTTTAATTTTTTTGTTCATAAACATAATCATAATTAGTTTTATTGTTAGTAAGTAATATTTCGGATAAGGTTTCAACTATTAACTGGCTTAACCTGCTTTTTTGAAAGCAGAATAAGTATTACCAAGCCAGGTACGGCAACAACAGCGCTCAGCAGGAAGAAATTAGACCAACCAAGGCTTTGCGCAAACCACCCTGACGATGAAGAAAGGAATGTTCTGCCTGTTGCTGCAAACGAACTTAGCAGCGCATACTGTGTTGCGGTGTATCTAACATTACAAAGGCCGGAAAGATAAGCAACAAATGCAGCCGTACCCATTCCTGCGCTTAAGTTTTCCACCGCCACAACAACAGCAAGTGCAACCTCGTTATTGCCGGTATGGGCAAGCATAACTAATGTAAGGTTTGAAATGGCCTGTAATATCCCACCTATAAATAATGCTTTGAAAATTCCTATCTTATAAACCAAAGCCCCGCCCAGGAAGGCTCCGAGCAAAGTTGCACCAAGCCCGAATGTTTTAAGGTAGAATGCTATCTGGCTGTTGGTAAAGCCAGTATCTTGCAAGAAAGGAGTTAGCATTTTTCCGGCAAAGGCATCCCCGAATTTATAAAAAATGATAAAGGATATTATCAGCAGCCAATTTGGAGTTTTTACAAAATCTACAAATGGCGCAATCACCCCTTCGCGGATAAAATCAACCAGGTTTTTGCTTGCAGTGGTGATGCCTTCTTTTACTTGCGGCTCTCCGGCGATTATAACCGCTATAATGCCTAGCCCTACCATAATAGCCATTATTGCATAAACATAAGACCACGGCATAAGGTCGGAAAGCCAGAAGGCCATAGCGCCGCCGATAAGCTTCATGGAAATAATATATCCGGTGGTGGACGCGCTTGCGCCCGCGCCTTGCTCGGTTGGTTCCAGGCTTTCTATCCTGTAGGCATCAATAACTATATCTTGGCTTGCAGATGAAAAAGCCACCCACAAAGCCAACAACGCTGTTTGCATAAGATTTTCTGCAGGATTTGAAAAACCCAGCATGGTTATTGATGCTATAAGCGAAATTTGTGTGAGGATTATCCAACTACGCCTTCTGCCTAAAAGCTTGGTAAATATCGGGATAGGCAGCCTGTCTATAATAGGTGACCATAAGAATTTTAATGAATATGGGATGGAAATAAGCGCAAATAAACCGATCGCGGTTTTGGTAACGCCAGCCTGGTTCAGCACTGCATCAAGCGTTGCCCCGGTGAGCGGCAAGGGCAGGCCGCTTGCAAACCCCAGGAATAATATCGCCAGGATTTTTGGGTTTTTATATACGGATAGGGATTTGAGGATGTTCATATTTTTTATTGAGTTTCCCATGGGTTAATAATTAAAGCGCCAGTAGGTTTAAAATCTTTAACATTGCGGGTCATAACATGAAGGCCATGCTTTATGGCGCTTGCTGCAATCAGGGTATCTATAGCCGGAAGTATTTTACCGGATTTTTGTGCAGTTGCTGTTATTTCCGCCCAGATTTTTGTTGTTTCTATATCTATGGGAAGAATTTGTTTTTCGTAATAACGTTCTATATTTCCTAACCATGATATTAACTCACTTTGAAAATGGCCTTTTTCAAGGAGATTTATACCTTTTAATATCTCACCTATTGACATAACGCTTATAAAGGTATCGCAGTCACTTACGCTAAAAACCCACTCTTTTACTACAGGATTGCAGTTAGTTTTTTGCAGTTCTGAAAGTACGCATGTATCAAGTAATAATTTCAAAACTCTATATCTCGCATAGGGGATTTATCACGAGTTAAATCCAATTTCTCAAGGCCGGGGCCGTTCATGAGTAATTCTTTGAAGCTCGGTATTTTACTTGTTAGTTTATCATACTCATCTTGTGATATAACAATAACGGCATCGTCACGCCTAGTTATTTTCTGTGGGCCTTCATGCAAAGCAAGGTTCACAACTTCACTGAAACGATTTTTAGCATCTGCAAGTTTCCATTCCATAATAACCTCCTGCAATAAATCTAGCTAATCTAGATTGTAGCATGTTTTGTCTTGTAAGTACAAGTTCGAATTTTTTATTTCAAATCCGCCAGGCTAACCTCCGGCCTTGCGCCCATATGCTGGATGATTTCAGATGCAGCGATGGTGGCGATGCGTCCGCATTCATCAAGGGAATATCCTTGCGTATAGCCAAACAGGAATCCTGATGCATAAAGGTCGCCTGCGCCTGTGGTATCAACTACATTCAAGTTTTTGCCCGCTTCTATAACATACACTCCATCATCAGATATGATTAAGGAGCCTTGGCTGCCAAGTGTTATAGCGGCAACTTTACAGATTTTTGATAATTCCTTTGCGGATTCAATAACATTAGAATTGTTAAATAATTCAGTTACCTCAGCTTCATTGGCAAAAACTATATCAACAGAATTCTTTATAAGTTCAAGGAATTCGGTTCTGTGCCTGGTAACGCAGAAGGAATCAGAAAGGGAGAGGGCAATTTCACGCCCATGTTTTAGGGCAAGGCGCACGGCTTCCCGCATTGCATCCTTGGCATTTTGTTCATCCCATAAATAGCCTTCCAGGTAAATTACTTGCGAGTTTTCGATGATTTCTTCGTCAATATCATTTTTAGTTATTTCTTTTGTTGCGCCAAGGAAAGTAGCCATAGTGCGCTGGGCATCAGATGTTACTGATATGAGGCATCGCGCGGTGCTAAGCCCGTTTTGTGATGGCGTTGTTGTATAATGCACACCGAGTGATTTTAAATCATGTGTGAAAATTGCGCCAAGCTGATCGTTTTTTACTTTCCCTATAAATGCAGCGCTGCCGCCAAGTGATACCAACCCTGCAACGGTATTTGCGGCAGAGCCACCTGATTTTTCTATTGCAGGAGGCATGTTACTATAAATTGCTTCGGCCTGATCTTCATCAATCAGGGTCATGCCACCTTTTTGCAAGTTATTGTTGCTTATGAATGTTTCATCAACTTTTGCAAGTACGTCTACTATTGCGTTGCCGATGGCGGTTATATTGAAATGGGTCATTTTTTGCTCTTGGGTGATGGGTGATAGGTGTTAGGTAATGGGGAAGGGGAAAGCTATCACCTGTCACCGATCACCTATTACCCTACTTCATTATCTTTCTTGCTTTTTCTAAATCTTGCTGTGTATCCACACCAAGGGGCACGGTATCAACCGTTACTACATAAATATTCATGCCGTTTTCAAGGGCGCGAAGTTGCTCCAGTTTTTCACGTTTTTCCAGAGGGCTTGGGGAAAGTTTTACAAACTTATCAAGGGCTGCTTTCCGGTAAACATAAAGGCCGATATGGTGCAGGAGTTCGCCTTCGCCGTGCGGGGCGGTAGCGCGCGTGAAATAAAGTGCCTTGCCTATTTTATCTTTCCGTGGCGATACAACGGCTTTTACTACATTAGGATTGTTTTTTTCTTCTTCATCAGAAATAACGGCGGCAAGGGTTACTATATCCGCATCTTTGAATTTTTTCATTACCTCTAATGCAGTATTGATTATCTGCGGGTTAAGGGAAGGCAGGTCGCCTTGCACATTTACTATATAATCATATTGTTTGCCGGTTTTTTTGAGGGCTTCATATATACGGTCTGTGCCTGAAGGGTGTGCCGGGTCTGTAAGTATGGCAATGCCACCTGCAATTTTAACTTCATCAGCTATTTCCTGCTCGGCGCAGGCTATATAAACATCTTTTATGCCAGATTCCTTTGCCCTGTCCATTACATGTAATATCATCGCCCTGCCGTTGATATTGGCAAGTGGCTTACCGGGCAGCCTGGTTGATTCCATCCTTGCAGGGATGAATATAGCGGTTTTTTTCGTCATAAACTAACTTGTAAATAAGATTTTTTAATAATCTATTCACAAATAAAATTTTTGCAACTAAATACAGTAAGCTTTTTTCTAAAAACTGTAATTGGGCCTTTTCATAACATTGCTTTATTAATCGAACCGCCAGGAATGCAATATCAATTCAATTCCGCCCTATCCACGACAACACCGCCCCTACTTCTCCTTAACTTTTACTTCATTCCCGGCAGGTTCAATTTTCTGCACTGATTCGCTTGCATCCATAGCAACTAACTCAGGTGTTATAGGCGCACCCGGCCTTACCCTTTGCAAGCCATTTACAACTATTTTCTCACCGGGCTTTAACCCTTCGCGCACAACGCGCAAGCCATCTGCTATTGGCCCTAATTTTACTTCACGGTAAGCTGCGTTATTATCGGCACCAACAACAAATACGAATTTCTTATTCTGGTCTGTACCAACTGCGCGATCAGTTATTAAAGTGGTTTCAATTTCCTCAGCACTGCCGAGTTTTACGCGGGCGAACAGGCCGGGCACCAGATTGCCGTAATGGTTATCAAATACAGCGCGTGCGCGGATAGTACCTGAAGTAACATTCAGGCTGTTATCAAATGACTCAACACGTCCTGAATATTTTTCAGTGCTTACTTCCATAATTACAGGGATATTCTGGTTTTCATCATCTCCCACTGCTTTATTTTTTGAGTATTGCAAGAATGTGTCTTCATCTACTTCAAAATCTACATAAATAGGGTTATTGGAAACAATTGTGGTTAGTATTGGCGCAGTTGGGCCGGCTTCAACCAGGTTGCCGATAGTTATTTCAGCGCGGCTTACCTTGCCTGATATCGGCGCTGTAACCTGGGTATATTCAAGATTCAGCCGTGCAAATTCCAGCGATGCCTGGGCGCTTTTTAAATTTGCAGTGGCTACATTCGCTGCATTTTTGCGTTCATCATATTCACGTTGCGGGATTGCCTTTTCTTTATAAAGGCGCTGCGCGCGCTCATATTCACTTTGCGCAAGCTTTTCTTGCGCCTCGGCAGAAGCAAAAGCAGCTTCAGCGCGGCTTACATCTGCCTGGTAGGGGCGTGCATCAATAGTGAATAATAAATCACCTTTAGATACCATCGCACCATTTGTAAAGCCTATCGACTCAATAACACCGGATATACGCGGGCGGATTTCAACTTTATCAACAGCAACCAGTTTGCCGGAAAATTCATTCCATTGTTGTATATTGCGTACGATTACTTCGGCAACACTTACTGGCGCAGCACCGCCGCCCATCATCGCTACCGGCTGGTTTCCGCCACCATGGGGCATAAAACGTTGATATGCAAAATACGCAACACCCAGTAGCACAATGGCTATGATGATTTTATTTATTTTCTTTGGCATATGGTTTTTAGGCTTATAGTTAGACATGTTATTTTCCTTGTTGTGGGGATGACGCTACTTCACATCAAAATATCTGAGTAACCCCGATTTCAAATCCCTGTTTATTCTTTCCACAGCATTCTTCAATTTCGCCTGGCACATAACAACAGCAACATAAGACAAGCTTTCGGGGATCACCTAGCCGCATTATCTTATATGGCGATAAAATAACAAAATCAATCCTATTAGAAAAATTACTTATTTGTGCTTTCAACCTGACACTTTAATATTTCTTTGCGACCTAGATAATGTGCCAAATCAGGCGATAAAATTGATGTACTTTTTGTAATGCTAAACAAGTAGGTACAAAAGTACTTAAAATGAGATATTGGATTTTCCTCTGTAGGCATTAAAAGCATGTTTCTTAGCTCTTCATATCTTGGATTATACATTACAGGGTACGCGCATCTTCTTTTTCTCTCTGGCTTCTTTCAGTGTTGTTTGTGGAAATACCCCCAGCGATTTATCGACACCCCACAAACACCCTCATTATGGGGTATGTTAATAAATATTAACCCCAGTTCTCTAATTGCAATTAGAGAACTGGGGTTAACTATATTAGACTATACCTGATATACTATTTAATTTGCTAAAACACTTGACTAATGCAGTAATTTAGGGCAGAAATCCACGTTAGTAATTAAATGACTTTAAAGGAGTCTTGTAATGTCAAAAAATAACCCGAAAAATCGTGGTGCAGCAGTTCTAAAGAAATTTAATGACAGGGTTGTAAAACCTGTGCGTTACATAGGCACTCACGTTGGTCATGGAAAATACATGGCTGTTCAATATGAAGATGGATCAATGGCGCTTGATAACAGCGGCAAGCCTTTACTTTGGGATTCTATCTAGTTTTTCCAGTAGTTGCTTATATACTTAGATAATTAAGTTGTGGTGCATTGAATTGTGCCGCAACTTTTTTGTGCGCTTTGTAGAAATTCATAAATATTTCTTCTTTTTCTTTCCCCTCGTCGTTTTCTGATAAAACAAGCTGTAGAAATAGTGTGTGTTGTTACCCCAATAAAAGCGAAAGCCTTTGGGGAGAGTCTGCTTTTGTAATTGAATACTTTAGCATTTCCCATTTTCATTTCTGGCGCCGTTGTTATTCGGATTCGTAAAATTAGCGAACCTTTAGTATGATGAAATATAAGTAAACTTTATTTCATCATACTTCGGTTTCACGTAGATTTACTATGCTAAAATTTTGCTCATCTCTAACGTCTAGCAGAAATGAAAAACGGAAACGCTATTAATGTGCGATGTCTGAAATGGTGGTCGGCAAAGGACTCGGAGCGAACCAAATTGTAGGTTTTATAGATGCTTTGAACGACATGGGACGCGTTTTTGAAAACCCGCCCCGACTGGATGGAAAGAGCTTCAAGTTTGAACCACTGGCATTGGCTGCATAAATTGTTATGTTTATAACAATAACAGGGAGATATGCCTATGCCATCAAGTAAAAAAGTCACTGAGGGATTGTCCACCATCCCATTTGAAGGGAAATTCCAGCACCGGTTTTGTCACAGCAGAATATGTCGAAGGATTGCTTCCTGCACGTGATGCGGATTATTATTTCTGCGGACCACAACCTTTCATGGTGTCCATCTATCATGACCTGATAAAATGGGGCATTCCGGCTTCACAGGTGCATTTCGAGTTCTTTGGACCGCGTCAGGAATTAGAAGCAGCCTGATAGCTGCTCCCACTATACGATGCATCATTAACAATAAAGAGAAAAGAAATGTCGAATGAGAACACGCCACCAAACAAAGTCATAGATTTAAACAGCATCGGTGATAAAAAATTTGCCAGTATTGTAAAAAATGCGCAGTTTGAGACCATTCATGTGGTCATTCAAGCAGGCGGCTCTTTGCCGCCTCATCAGGCTCAAGGCTCTGCCATTGTGCAATGTCTAAGTGGAAAAGGTACTTTTATTATTGGCGATGAATCACAGAAACTCGAGTCTGGAGCATGGCTATATATGCCACCAAAAACTATGCATGCTGTTGAAGCGGAAGAAACATTAACGCTCTTGGTTATCAAGATACTTAGCGATCAATAAACTATTTAATTAGTGAGCATCGAATTGGTATCTGAAGTAAGAAGAAAGAAAGCCAGCAGAGCAAGAAGAATCAGGAGTAGTGCTAGAATTGCAGCATTTCCTTTGCATGCTTCCACAAAAGTATATCATGTAAGTAGAACGCATTATTTTCCAAAAATGCGTGGAGGACATCCATCACCGCCAAGACCGAATTTGCCATATATTTTTGCAACATGGATTTGCTCAATGCTCGCTATCAGTGCGCTCTATGTTGTTTCCGTTTATACTAACTCAGTGCTTATCATGGCTCCATTTGGTGCAACTTGTGTTCTTGTGTTCGGTGCGCCAGATAGTCCGTTAGCACAGCCACGCAATGTGATTGGAGGTCATTTGATAGCGGCAACCATATAGGCAAGAACGACCAGTATTACATCACCAGCACGGGCATGCCGAGGAAGATCAACGGTCAGGGAACATCGGGCAGCGTGGGATTGGCGCGGCTGGCGAGATTGCTGCCGACGATGGGCGCGAACGAATTCAAGGGAGCGAGCCGCAATCGCTATGTGGGCAGCAAGCATTTTCGTGGTGCAAAGATGTCCGAAGGACTGCGGACTACTTCAACCGACCCGATATACCTGAACCCCTCAT
>DITJ01000023.1:0-7853 GCA_002422795.1 Alphaproteobacteria bacterium UBA6187
TTATGAAATTTATGAGGTGGCCCTGAGCCGTGAGGCGTGGTGATCTAGAAATAAAGAAACATGTGGTGTATAATATTTCTGGATTGCCACAGCACGTCGCGCCTCGCAATGACGTAGTATCGCGACGGCAATTTTAAGCTTGAAACACTGTATATCTGAATTAATATAGAAATTCACTTGATAAATAATCTGCTATTTTGTATGAATAGCGCATCTTCGGGGCTGCACATCGCCTCTTCTCCAGAGTTTGTTTTATCCGCCTCTCTCTGCGTAAATTACAATTAACTTTCAAAGGCAGGTTTAGACGGCATGACCAATAGTACAAATGATATTGTTATTACCGCTCCTGTAAAGAAACCATTAAAAAATGAACGCCGCACTTTTGCCATTATATCCCACCCGGATGCCGGCAAAACAACGCTTACTGAAAAATTATTGCTAAATGGCGGCGCAATTCATATCGCAGGGGAAGTAAAAGCACGTGGGGCGCGTCGCCATGCACAGTCCGACTGGATGGATATGGAGCGCAAGCGCGGAATTTCCATTACCTCTTCTGTGATGACATTCGAGCATAAAGGCATCACATTTAATTTACTCGACACACCTGGGCACAAGGATTTCTCGGAAGATACCTACCGTACATTAACCGCTGTCGATTCGGCGGTAATGGTGCTGGATGCCGCAAAAGGAATAGAAAGCCAAACACGCAAATTATTTGAAGTTTGCCGCCTGCGGGATATTCCGATTACCACCTTTATAAATAAAGTTGACCGCGAGGGCCGTGATCCATTTGAAATACTAGAAGAGATTGAAAAAACACTGGCTCTGGATGTCTCCCCTGTCACATGGCCGGTTGGTATAGGTAATGTTTTGCGAGGATTTTATCATCTGCATGAAAATTATTTTATGCCCCATCAGGGAACTTCAGAAACACTGCCTGAACCATTATATGTTAGCGGTACGGAAGACATAAAACTGGCAAAATACCTTACCGAAACAGAGCGCAATAAATTGACCGAGGATGCTCAACTACTGGAGATGGCAGGCAAACCTTTTGATAAGAAAAGCTACCTGGAAGGACACTTAACCCCCGTATTTTTTGGCAGTGCACTAAAGAACTTTGGTGTAAATGAGTTGTTGGAAGGCTTATACATCCACGCCCCGGCGCCTGGAAAACAGGCTACCGACAAAAGGGAAATTTTGCCTGATGAAGATAAAGTTACAGGCTTTGTTTTTAAAATTCAAGCTAATATGGACCCGAACCACCGCGACCGCATTGCCTTTACACGCCTTTGTTCAGGCACGTTCAAGCGCGGCATGAAACTTAAACATACCCGCACTGATAAAACTCTGGCCGTGCAGGCTCCTGTGTTTTTCCTTTCACGTGAACGCTCACTTACAGAAGAAGCACACCCTGGGGATATTATAGGAATTCCTAACCATGGCACATTACGTATTGGCGATACACTTACAGAAGGAGAAATACTAAATTTCAAAGGGATTCCAAGTTTTGCACCGGAAATACTGCGCCGCGTTAGGCTTGATGATCCCATGCGCGCCAAGAATTTACGTAAAGCGCTGGAAGATCTGGCAGAAGAAGGAGTATCTCAATTATTTAAGCCACTGATAGGCTCAAGCTGGCTGGTTGGAGTGGTAGGGCAGTTGCAATTAGAAGTGCTAATGGCAAGGATGGAAACTGAATATCAGGTAAAGGCCGGGTTTGAACAAGCACCTTATGAAACAGCACGCTGGGTAACTGCTGGCAATCCTAAAGACCTGAAGGATTTCATCCAAAGGAACCATTCAAATATGGCTGAAGACCGTGATGGCCTTCCTGTATATCTCGCCCGCAACCCATGGGATTTGAACCATACGCAGGATAATTGGCAAAAAATAAAATTCCATACCACGCGTGAGCAGTTTTAAAGTGCAAATTTTATACCGGTTAGATTTAATAGATAATTCAGTACCGTGCGAACTTTTGATATTGCAATTTTTAATAATGTGGTATTAGGCTCTGTTAATAAGGTATGGAAACTGCGGTTTTGTGGGCGTGCGTTACTAGAACTCACTCAAAGAATCCTCATTATGCCTATAGGTCTTTTCCGTTGAGATTCCACTTTAACCATTGCAAAAGTTAATCACGTGTGATTAATCATTAAATGTCCTGTTATAATCCTCAGCCAAATCCTCAAATTTTGTAGTATTTGAATTGAAAAATATCCTTGCTGTATCAACAGGACCATTACGTTGCTTTGCAATTATCACTTCTGTTATATTAGCGCAAGATTTCATCCTATCTGCCCAGGCGGTATATTCTGCCGCTTTCTCTTCTGGCGGTTGTTTACGCATTTCATAATATTCTTCACGGTAAATAAACATAACCACGTCGGCATCCTGCTCAATACTACCAGATTCCCTTAAATCTGAAAGCTGCGGGCGCTTATCTTCTCTTTGTTCTACCGCGCGCGAAAGCTGCGAAAGCGCAACAACCGGCAGATTAAGCTCCTTTGCAATCGCCTTTAGCCCTTGGGTGATTTCAGAAACTTCTTGCACACGGCTGCTTTCCGACATCTTGGAAACACCACGCAATAACTGCAAGTAATCCACCATAATAAGGCTAAGGTTATTCTTTCTTTTTAATCGCCTGGCTCTGGTTCTAAGCGCGGAAATTGAAAGTGCCGGTGTATCATCTATAAAGAACGGTAAATTATATAATTTCCTGTTGCTCTCCACAATCTTGGCAAATTCTTCATCACGCAAAGTTCCAGCACGCATTTTCGAGGAATCCACGCCTGATTCCATTGCAATCATCCTTGCTGCAAGCTGCTCTGATGACATTTCCAGCGAGAAAAATCCAACCGCAGGAGGGTTAGGGTTATCAATGGTCGGCTTAAAATTCCTAACCAAATATTTACACGCCTCCATTGCAATATTTACAGCCAGCGCGGTTTTACCCATTGAAGGACGGCCAGCCAGTATAATCAAATCCGAGGCTTGCATTCCCGCAAGTATTTTATCTAAATCCTTAAACCCGGTTGTTACACCGCTTAGTTTTTCATCACGCTTATGGGCAATATCGGCTTTCTGGATGGCCTCATTTAAAGATGTGCGTAATATCTTGAATCCGCTTTCCGCGCTTCCTTCAGAGGCAAGGGTAAATAGTTTTTGCTCGGCCACTTCAATCTGCTCACGGGCACTTTTTTCTATTTCATTATCATAGGCATTATTTACGACATCCTCACCAATACCGATAAGCTGGCGGCGCACAGCCAGATCATATATAAGCCTTCCATAAGCCTCAAGATTCAGTATGCCGGTTGCCTTCCCAGCCAGGCGCGCCAGATATTCAGCGCCACCAATATCTATTAATGCCTTGTCTTTATCAAAATAATTCTTAAGCGTAACCGGTGTTGCCACAAGCCCGCGATCAATAATTTTCAATATAGCGTCATAAATACGCTGATGCACAGGCTCATAAAAAAGCTCAGAAGAAAGATATTCAGCCACCCTGTTTAATGAATCATTATTTACAAGCACCGCGCCAAGCACGGCCTGCTCTGCCTGTATATTATATGGCGGCTGGCGGTATATTCCTGATTTTTCAGTATCACCATCAAGCCTTATTGGTAAAATATTTTCAGTGATAGGTTCCATTGGTTATTTTATTTTTTGAAATTATGTGTTTACTTGTTTAAATGCGGAATAATATTTTGAGTATTTTCTAGGGAATCAGCGTTTCACTATAGAAATTTCTGCATAAGAAATATCATATCATAGTTATTTTACTTACGAGTTTCCCATTTCGTCATGGCCCGAGTTTGCACTTCCAAACTATAGGGGAGTCCATCTTAAAGCTGGATTCCCCCTATAGTTTTTTGAAGAAAAAAACTCGGGGAATGACGGCAACGGCAAATGCTTAAGTTTAAATTACTACAAACAGCAACAAATACCCTATAGATTTTAATCAATCCGCACAAAACATCTTTTTTATAATAACCAAAAATTATGCATAAATCAAAACAAAGGCAATAAAAAAGCCAGGTATTTACACCTGGCTTTTTTATAATTATCTTATAGCTATTATTAAGCCGCTGATTCTTCAGATTCAGACTCAACTTTCGCTTTTTTGCTCTTTTTAGTGTGCTTGCCTTCTTCAGCTTCAGCAACTTCCACAGCCTCCACTTCAGATTCCTCCTCAGCTTTATTTTTAGGTGCAAGGAAATCTTTTTTAGCAATTTCAGCTTCACCAGCACTGCGGGCAACAATTACATTAACATTAACAACAACTTCAGGGTGAAGTGCAACTTTAACAGTGTGAACACCAAGGTTCTTAATTGGGCTGAACTGTACAACATGGCTACGGTTTACTTCAACCGAAGTAGCTTCAGAAGCAGCAACTGATATATCCCTTGCAGAAACCGAACCATAAAGCCTGCCATCTTCACCAGCCTGTCTTATCAATACAAAGAACTGGTTTTCAATTTTAGAGCTGCTTTTCTCAGATTCTTTTTTCTTTTCAAGATTTTCTTTTTCAATCTGCGCCCTTTTAGCTTCAAACTCTATCTGGCTTGCTGCTGTTGCACGGAGAGCTTTGTTTTTTGGAAGCAGGTAATTACGTGCGTAACCATCCTTCACTTTCACTAAATCTCCTACATTTCCCAGATTTTGGTTATGCTCAAGAAGTATAACTTGCATTTTTTCATCCTAAAATTAGTTTGTGGTTTGTAGTTTGTAGTTTGCGGTCTCAAGAACTACAAACTACGAACCTACGAACTACAATTATTATTGTGCAACGAACGGCATAAGGGCAAGCATTCTAGCCCTTTTGATAGCCAAAGCCAGTTTGCGTTGTTTCTTAGCAGAAATTGAAGAAATACGGCTAGGCATAATCCTGCCACGTTCAGAAACGAAGCGGGAAAGAAGCTCGATATTTTTATAATCAATTTCAGAATTAGGAACTTCTGCAAGCGGGCAACCCCTAGACCTGCGGAAAAACACGTTTCTAACTACAGGAACACTTGCTCCTGCGTAACCACCATCAAAATCACTACGACCTTTTGACATTATTCATCTCCGCCTTTTTTCTTATCGCTATATTTATCAGCGGGTCTTTCGCCAGCTGGACGCTCACCAGATTTCATAATGATTGATGGTGTAGCTTTATCAATCTCTTCAACCCTTACAGTCATGCTCCTGATCACGTCTTCACTAAGACTAAACTGGCGCTGTAATTCTGTCATGGCTTCAGGTGATGCATCAACACCGAACATAACATAATGACCTTTACGGTTTTTTTTCAAAAGATACGCAAGGCTTCTAAGCCCCCAGTATTCTTTTTTAATAATCTTGCCTTTCATGTCAGTTACAATCTTGCTGAATTTTTCAGAAAGCTTATCTACGTCCTGCACAGAAACATCTTGTCGTGCTATAAAAACACTCTCGTATAGAGACATGCTGCTTAAACTCCATTCTTGTTTAAAAAGAGAGCATCAAAATACATATTTAATAAGTATATGCAAGAAGAGTTTTACTAAATATCATAAAAATATTATAAAAAACCCATATATGTATTGCATAAGGGTAGTTTTGGATGGTAAATTAAGGAAAATTTTTTAAATAAATTATCATACCGGGCATATTTCATGAATATAAATCCATTTATTGACCTAATCGTAGCAATCCTCGACCTTTACTGGTGGGTTTTAATGTTCTGGATTGTTATAAGCTGGCTAACTTCTTTCGGGGTAATTAACCGCTTTAATCCTGTTGTGGTTAAAATTTCAGACATACTACATAAACTTACCGAGCCTGTGCTGGGCAGGATAAGGCGTTATATGCCAGATTTAAGTGGCATCGACCTTTCCCCGGTTGTGGTGCTATTGGCTATATGGTTCATCAAAAGGGTGCTTTATACTTATTTATATAAGATATAACAATGTGTTCTACGTTGTTATATCTTGCGTCAGGATTAAATAGTGTTTCACTTTTAGGTAACTATACCATATAGGCACTGTTAGCAAATTCGCTACGTTATAGCGAATTTGCTAACAGTGCCTAACATAAGTATGGAGTCATCAACTGGATTTTACGCAGTAGAATTATATGGTGATCCCAATTAATATTAGCAAAATGACCTTTACACCCCTCCCACCCTCCGCCATAAAGCAAGCCCATAACCGCATTGCGCCTTATATAAGGCGCACTCCGCTCATGGAGTCCAGCCTCTTAAATAACATGCTTGGCCATGACATTATATTTAAAGTGGAAGGCTTCCAGAAAATAGGTGCATTTAAGTTCCGTGGCGCGTTAAATGCGCTGCTTTCCTTAAAAGAAAAAGGTGAGCTCCCAAAAGAAGTGGTAACATTCAGTTCCGGCAACCACGCGCAAGGTGTAGCACTGGCTGGAAAATTGCTTGGCGTTAATACTACTATTTTAATGACCCAGTCATCATCCCCCATAAAACAACAGGCCACTCGTAGTTATGGCGCAAATTTAATTACAACACCTACACGCCAGGAAGCTGAGGCAAAAACTAAAGAACTAGCAGAGCAAGGTGCTTATTTTATCCATCCATTCGATAATGATATGGTAATAGCAGGCCAGGGAACTGCATGTTTAGAAGCTTTGGAAGATGGAGTGAAACCTAATGCAATATTCGGCACATGCGGTGGTGGTGGCTGGCTTTCTGGCACATATCTTGCATCACGGCTGCTTGCGCCTGATTCCTTGGTTTTTGCAGGTGAGCCGCTAAATGCCAATGATGCAAGCCAGTCTTATAAAACCGGAAATATCGTAAAATTTGAAAATGCACCTAAATCAATTGCTGATGGCGCACTTAGCCTATGCTTGTCCCCACGTACATTCCATTATTTAAAACAGCTAAATGGTTTTTATGAAGTGACAGAAGAAGAAATAATATATTGGACACAATGGCTTAGCCATTTATTAAAAACCACCGTGGAACCATCTTCAGCAGTTGCAATGGCGGCTGCGCATAAATGGCTTAAAACACAAAAAACCAGACAGCGAGTTTTAGTTATGCTATCAGGCGGGAATGTAGCGCCGGAAACTTACCGCATGGTGTGGGAGAATAATTATCTGGATAGGCTGCCAGGAATATGAATTACGGTCTATTTTCGAGCCATTGCCGTAAAACGCCGTTAATTTCTGTTTGCCACCCAGTTCCATGTGCGCGAAACTCCTTAACAATATCGGCATCAAGACGTATTGATATACTGACTTTGTTATTATCCTTTTGAGGCCTGCCACGCGATTTCAAAATAGCATTCTTAGCCTCTTCTGGAAGCCCTTCAATGCCATACATTACCGGTATTATTTTATAGATTCCACTAGTTTGAATGTATGCCACAACCGCAGGATCAACAGGAATAAGGTTTTTAAAGGACTTGCGGAACGTGGAAAGTCTACAATGGACTGGTTCTTTGGGTTTAAGCTGCATATTGTTATCAATAATAAAGGCCAGATAGTGGCCGCAAAGATTACTAAAGGCAACGTCAATGACCGAACTCCAGTAGCCGATTTAACAAAGGATTTACAAGGGGTTGTCGCTGCTGACAAAGGCTATCTCTCAAAAGAATTATTTGCCAAACTCCACCAACAAGGATTAAAGTTGCTTACAGGCATACGTAAAGATATGTAAAATTATCTCATGCCAGTCTATGACAAAGTTATCTTACGAAAAAGATTCCTGGTTGAAACCGTCTTTGAGAAACTAAAAATAGGCATGAACATCGAACACACAAGACACCGCTCCCCAGCAAATGCACTGATTAACTGGCTTTCAGCCCTTGTCGCTTACCAAACTGCTACCAATAAACCAGCCCTGAAAT
>DITJ01000023.1:7933-10508 GCA_002422795.1 Alphaproteobacteria bacterium UBA6187
CGTTCTGCCCGGCCAGTTACAATTGCATAGCGGAATATCTGGCCGCAAGCCTGTAACATGCGGTGCGCAGTTTCTACAGCATCACGGTCTTCAATTTTTAGAAGGGTTTTAAGTAATTCCGGGGCGGTAATATCTTTTATTGGCCTGGAACCTAAAGGCGGGAATATATCGGCTTCCAGCCTGCGTAATATAATAGTGGAGTATTTTGCGTTCCAGGCAGGGGAATTTTTAGCGTGCCATTCCATAGATACGTTATAGAAGGTATTTTCAACCTTTTCTATCACCTGCTGTTTTGCCTCCTTTTTGGCTTGGGATGGATCAAGACCTTCACGCAGCAATTTCCTTGCGGCTTCGCACTTATCACGTGCCTCTCTCTTAATGAAACTTCAGGATAAACACCAAAGGACAGGCGGTTTTCTTTACCAACAAAGCGGAATTTCATACGCCAATACTTGCTGCCGTTTGGCATTACCTCAAGATAAAGACCTTTCTCATCAGATAATTTCCTGGTTTTCTCGGAAGGTTTTGCAGTTTTGCACAATATATCAGTTAAAGCCATTAATACCCCGCTATACATTAAGTGGAGAGCCTTTTAAGAGCTTTGGGGGCACGTAAAGCTTGGGGGCATTTTCTTGCCCCCAGTATTGCCCCCAGAAATTAAAGATTTAGCGAAACCTCCCCGGACTCTATCGGAGTTACTATAGCAAATTTATGTTGATTTTAAAGGTGTTTATGGACTTTGCCGGAGCTCTTCGGACAGACTAGCAGCCATATCAAGCTAATAAACGACTGTTAAACAGGTATTGTTAGTAAGTGCAATTTCACTTATCACCCCATTTATTACCCCGGTATGTTTTCTTAACCACATATTAGGCATTAAATTTTACATTTCTAAAGGTGCAAGATACTCGTCTACTTCGGTTAAAAACATTGCCATTATACTTATCAGTTTTACGATTAGCAATGCCATGCTTCCAAATATACCTGGCTTCACCTTTAAGAACAACCAAACTGCGTGGTTCTAATAATATAGGAATTTTCTGGTTAGTCTGGCTATGGGTAAAGTCCATAATGCAAGGTGAACCAAGGCTAAGTGATGCAACAGTATTATCAAAATGCAAAACATCTATATGTCCTGAAATTCCTTGCCCTGGCTGGTATTCATTAATAATTACCTGGTCTGGTGCTTTGGTAAAGATTTTATCCTGCTCAAGTCTATCGCAATAATTCTGCAGGAATGAAGGTAATGCCCCAAGCTTATGTTCGCTGGTTATATTCCTGACTTTATAATCATATTTATAACCATAATGTTGCACCCGGCGTTTTAAATCCAGCAGCCAGGGCTGATTATCTATTTTTTCTAGCAACGCAGTTTCTTCTGCTTGGGTGATAAAATTAGGAATATACGTAAGCCCGCTTATTGCCGATATATCAGCTATAGGAGATTCTTCAAATAAGCTGGTTTGCAGGTTATTTAACATTTTATCCTTAAACTAACAGAAGAATATTTTTTGTAACCCTTTGTAACCCAGGAAGGCGGCTTATAATATCTTCCCTGGATAAATTAAAAGAGCTAGCCCATAATGCAGAAATAACTGCTAAAATATTTTCCTCTGAAAAATCCAACGTATTTATTTCTAATAATGCGCGCGCAAGCATTTTCGCTTCAATGGAATATTCATCTTCCGGCGCACCGCTTTCTATAAAGCCTTCTATATCTTCTTTTATAAGAATTCTTTCGATGTCATTAATTGATATTTCCATAAAACCCCCCTACCTACGCCACATGGTAATAATTTTCCCTGCATTTCTACCGGATGTTTCTTTTATTACCGTTATTCCGTTCGAGCCAATATAATGTTCCTGTGGTGTTCCATATTTACCATTCTTTACAACAACATTACCAGATTTCTTTGCGCTTTCTATAGCATCTAATGCCTGGTTTTCTGTAATATTCCGCTGATTTGCCCTCTGTATCCAATGAGAAGTAAGGCTGTTATCTGGTTCTGGCTTACTATTTCCTATTTTATTAAGAATTCTGCTTGCTAAGGCTATTGCCCTGGCCCCCAATAAACCAGCGAGTAAATTCTCAATTGGATAAACTGGTTCAATTGGAGGATCATAAATATAATCTTCAGCCCAGCACCTACAACCATAATCATCGCCAGGATGGCCTGTTTCCGGTGGATCATCCCAGGAAAAAATTTTGCCATCATTAGCAGCGTGTGAGGTGCGTACCTTATCATCTTCCTGGGCATGCCATATATAATGGGTACTTTTTTGAGCAGCTTCTTTCAGCAACAGGATTAAATATTTATCTAATTTTGCAAGCTCCCTGGCTATGCTTACGCACCTTAAATCCAGAGCTTTTGTTAATAAAACCTGGTTCTTTACCCCCAGATACATAATTTGATATATGTAATAAAGTTTAGAATTATAGTGCACCATAAGATAATCCTGGTTATTTATATAGCAGGATAGCATAGCATGGGTTATATATGTAAGTGCTGGCTGTTAAATATCGTCTCCATGGTTAGTCATTGAATTTTAATGCTATTACTGGCATGCAAAGATG
>DITJ01000111.1:0-850 GCA_002422795.1 Alphaproteobacteria bacterium UBA6187
ATCTGATTTTGCGTTATATATCTGGAATGTCGTTGTTTTTCTTTGTAGTAATTTTTACTTTTACGCTGAAATAGAGTTGATTTGATGGTTACAAGCAACTCATACATGGTAGATT
The DNA here is from genome assembly GCA_002422795.1 of Alphaproteobacteria bacterium UBA6187. Lineage (GTDB taxonomy): Bacteria > Pseudomonadota > Alphaproteobacteria > Rickettsiales > UBA6187 > UBA6187. The sequence continues at coordinate 116 of DITJ01000111.1, forward strand.
TTGTCTGGGAGAGTTGTTTATAAATTGCTAGCAGCATGTAAGTGATCAATGCGGTAATTATCTGGATTTTAACGGCATTCTGGTTTGTTCCGATGAATTTCTTTATTTTCAGGCGCTGTTTCAGCCATTTAAACATCAGTTCGATTTGCCATCTTTGTTTGTAAAGATTAGCAATCGTTACGGCGGATAAATCAAATTTATTTGTCACTAAGATGATAGGTGTGTCTTTGTCATCGCGGGCTACGGTTACTCGGCATAACCTATTGGTATAGAGGTTCTTTTTGCCAGCATGTTGATGCTTATTTGTAAATACAATTTCTTCATCGGCAAGAATATTTTCGCCCTCTGCTAACCTTTCTTTTGTAACCTTCACGGCAGAGTTACATTTCAGCCGAGTGACAAAGCCAGAGCCACTTTGCGCAATTCTATACCACCAGTTATAATCATAATATCCTTTATCAAAAACGTAAATTGCGCCTTCTTCAAGCGACCATTCCTTTGAAACCGTAATATCATTTACATTTGCGGCTGAAAACTCAAGCTCATAGGGCATTTGCGTAGTAAGTTCGTAGCCAAGATGCAACTTCAGCCCTTGCGTGCGCGAAGTTTTATTTTTACTCGTCCATTCGTCAAACCCATGGCCGTTCAGGCTTATCGGCGTGGAATCAATTAATTTTACTACTGGTGATAATTCCTGGCGGTGCTTCCGACTTAAACTCCCCATCATATGCTTTG
>DITJ01000111.1:962-40945 GCA_002422795.1 Alphaproteobacteria bacterium UBA6187
TAAAATCTTTTACCGGACAGTAGTGAGCTATACATGGATTCCAATTTTATTGAAATACCGCGATATTTTAAATGGCGTATCAATTTTGTATTACTCAAATTCCGTCTACTGGACAAAAAAGCTAAATATTTTCCATGATGAATATTACAAAAGATATATTGGGATAAGCCTATTAAATAGTATAAGCAGAGATAATATTTCCAAGCAAATATGGGATATACATTCTAAATATACAGATCAATATACATCGCATTTAGTAGGGAACACGATATACCCTAAGCAGTTTATATCTGACTATTCGGATATGTTTTTCGCATTGGTTAATGAAAATTACAAATTCTTCTTAAGGAGATATATTAATGATGAAAATAAAGAAAATAATTATCAAATGGTTTTAGGGACGGATAAAGAATTAGAGATATTAAACCAATTTGATAAAAAGTTAAATATTAAGAAAGCATGGTCAGGGCGGTTCCAAGAGGGACTTGGGGATATTTCTAATAGTGAATTTCAATATGAGTCTTTGCGTGACCTTATCAAAGTAGCTAAGTTTATAGGGGCAGATTTTAGAATTATTGTGGCACCTTATAACAAATTATTATCTGAAGAGCGCAGCCCAGACATAACAGACAAATATGAAAAGATACAAAAAACTGTTCTATCAATTGCTGAAGATGAAGGGATTCCTTATATAGACGGTACAGATTTAAATGAAGTGCCTGGAATTTTTAAAGATCAAATGCATTTGAGTGATTATATAGGGCATGAATATATCTACAAAAAGATAAGTGAGCATTATGCAAAAGATTAAATATCTGATTAGGGCAGCATTGTTTAGCGCATTATATGCCATTATATTTATGGCATATTTTTATTTTATACCACAAATAGATGTCTCATCTATTTATGCAAATTTCTAAACTCCCATTCATTATGCCTCTATAAGAACTTTGTTGCGCATCGCAATTACGTGGGGCGAAGCGACCATTACAAAGTTAAAGTGCTATAGTGTTGTTTTGATGCCTGAATTGGTATAAGCGCATAGCCTACCCAAGTGCCTGCTCTAAATCTGCAATTAAATCCACCGCACTTTCAAGGCCAACAGACATCCGCAGCATACCATTTGTTATGCCTAGATTTATACGTTCTTCAGCATCAATATTAGAATGTGTGGTGGTGGCAGGATGGGTTATCAGGGTTTTTGCATCACCAAGATTGTTAGAAATATCCACTATTTTCAAACGGTTCATAAATCTGAATGCGGCCTCTTTTCCACCTTTAAGCTCGAACGCTATTAAATTACCGCCACGTTCCATTTGCCTTTGCGCAAGCTCATATTGCGGATGTGAAGGCAAGCCCGGATATATAACCCGTTCAATTTTGCTGTTTTCTTCAAGGAAGCTGGCAACTTTTTCAGCATTATCACAATGCCTTTCCATTCTGATATCTAAAGTCTCCAAGCCTTTTAACGCTATCCAAGCATTAAATGGGCTAAGTGCTGGCCCTGTGTGACGGTGGAAAGGAAGAAGTTTTTCGGCAATAAATTCAGCCGAGCCGAGTACCGCCCCGCCCAGGCAGCGCCCCTGGCCATCAATATGCTTGGTAGTTGAATAAACAACGCAATCAGCGCCAAGCTCAAGCGGGTGCTGGTATAATGGTGATGCAAACACATTATCAACAATAAAAAACGCCCCATGTGATTTGCAGAGTTTGGCAATAGCGGCAATATCTACTAATTCAAGGTTAGGGTTTGAAGGGGTTTCGATAAATACATATTTAGTATTTTTCTTAAATGCCTGTTCCCATTCTTTTAAATTTTTGCCATCTACAAGGGTAACTTCAACACCAAGGCGCGGTAAAACTTGTGTGGCGATATAATAACAAGATCCGAACAATACCTTGCTTGCAATTAAATGCTCTCCCGGACGAACCTGGCAGGCAAGTGAAGCAAACACAGCAGCCATGCCGCTAGCAACCACGCAAGCTTGCTCTGCGCCTTCAAGCAGGCGCAAGCGCTCTTCCAGCATGGCAAGTGTAGGGTTGTTATAGCGCGAATAAACAAATCCGGGCGCTTCACCGTTAAAGCGGCTTTCGGCTATTTCTGCAGACTCATAGCAAAACCCGGAATTCATGAAGATTGCCTCTGAAGTTTCGCCAAAATTAGAACGTAGTGTGCCACCACGAACAAGTTTTGTAGAAGTATTCCAGCCGGATTGGTTTTCTTTTTTCTTCATCGCTATCGCCTTAAGTTAAATTATAAGGCTAGTAATATAACTATTCGGGATAAAGTTCAAGAGAAGGGTGAGGATTGATGTTAAGTTGGGAAAGTAATAAAATCAAATGATTTTTATGGCCGGATTTCCCGGCCATTTTATTGTTACCTAGCTTTGCAAAAACTTCTTCATATTTTTACAAGCCTGCTTAATACGCTGGCTGTTTTCAACCAATGCAATCCGCACATAATCATCACCATATTGACCAAATCCGATACCTGGCGCCACCGCTACGCCTGCATTTTGCAGTAGCTGCTTAGAAAATTCTAGTGATTTCAGCTCTTTAAATTTCTCTGGTATTGGCGCCCATGCAAACATGGATGCTGAAGGTACAGGAATATCCCATCCGGCAGAATGAAGACCCTTTATAAGGGTATCGCGCCTGTCTTTATATAAAGTGCGCAGTTCAGCAACGCAATCTTGCGGGCCATTTAATGCTGCGGATGCGGCAACCTGTATCGGGGTGAATGAGCCGTAATCCACATAGGATTTTATATGGGTAAGAGCTTTTATAAGATGCTGGTTACCAACCGCAAATCCACAACGCCAGCCAGCCATTGAGTAGGTTTTGCTGGTTGATGTAAATTCTATCGCAATCTCTTTTGCACCTTTAGCCTGTAAAATAGATGGCGGCGGGTTATTTTCATCGAAATAAATTTCTGCATAAGCAAGGTCGGATATAATATATATGCCGTGGAAGCGACATATATCAACAACTTCCTGATAAAAAGGCAGACCCACAACTTCCGCAGTAGGGTTGCCGGGGAAGTTTAATACCAAGGCAACAGGCTTTGGCGAACAATGTAGTATTGCATCTTTAATATGGTCGATAAGGCCGGTTTCATTAACATAGTTTGGCAATGACCAAACACTCGCACCAGCAATAATAAATCCGTATGTATGTAGCGGATAGCTTGGGTTTGGCACCATTACTACATCACCTGGCTTGGTAATTGCAGTGGCCAGGCTATATAAACCTTCTTTTGAACCGATATTTACCACCGCTTCTTTTTCAGGATCAATGCTAACGCCAAAACGCTTCATGTAATAATTACTAATAGCCTTACGCAAACCAGGTATACCCTTAGACATAGAATAACCGTGCGCACGCGGGTTTTGTATGGCTTCAACCAATTTATCCAATATATGCTGCGGTGGCGGGGTATCAGGATTGCCCATACCCAAATCAATAATATCTTCGCCTTTCGCGCGCGCGGCCGCTTTCATCCGGTTTACTTCGGCAAAAACATAAGGGGGCAGGCGTTTAATGCGGTAAAATTCTTCTTCCATAACTTGCTCTATAGGTTGTACTAGACCTTTAATTATTTTCACTAAACCGGACGGAACCGTCGGAAATATATATGGCCTAGTCAGTTTGCGGAACCTTTCTCCTATCAGTATAGCGGGATTTAGGCAAGAGGCTTCCATTGTTGGTATCGTATTTTTTTACAGAGTAACCATCGCCTGCGTTAATCACAACCTCAGGCAGTGGCCTTACGGTGTTCTGCTGATTATACCCAGGCAAAGGCGCAATATTATCCGGGATATTAACTGGGGGAAGTGCCTGTTCAAAAACAGGTTCTTCTATTTTTTGAGCATTATCAATTACAGGTGGTGCGGATTTGCGCGTTATTTTGCGGGATGATTCGGATTTCCCAAATAATTTTGCAAAGAAACCCGGCGTTTGCTTATCTTTTTCAGCAGATTGCTGTTTGTTATCAGAATCAGCTTTAGGTAATTCACTTATAACATTTGCATCATGGCTTAAGGCTTCACCAGCTACTATAGGCGACTCTTTAGAGGCGGGCTTGTTTAATGGCACAGTAGCAGCAAGCGAGCCAAGATTTTCAATATTATTTATACCTTGTGGCGGAAGTGCTTTAATTTCAGGAGATTTTATCGGCGCTTCCGGGATTTTTATATCAGGCTGTGTGTTCACAGCTGGGGCAGCATTGTTTGGCACGGGTATGTTATGGATAACCGCCTTCTTAGATTCCAGGCCCTCTGCTTCCTTTACCATATTATCTAATTCTGCGGCGGCTTTTTCAGAATCATTAAGGTTTGGGTTTTCAGGAACCCTGCCGAGTTTTGGATAAGGTTTTCTCTGTGCTGTTTCTATTTTCTGTGTATCTGCATCTGCTTTGGGCGCATATTGCTCCAAGGGAAACATGCTTGCTTTCCGGGATGATTTTGTAGAAATTGTGCCATTGGGCTCAACATATTCCTCATCTCGAAGCTCCTCTTGTGACACAACAAATTCCGCAGAAAGAGGCTCATAGGTGCTTTCCATTTTATATTTACCTATAAAAGGGAGCGACCAGCTTTTTTTCTGGGGTGCGCCACCGCCGCCGCCCCAGGCAGCCTCCGCGCTCTGCCCTCCGGTGCTATCTCCCATTTCTGGAGGCTGAAGATTGCTCATGGGCTGTCCGCTTTGTGGCATTGGCGGCATTGGCGGCATAGAAGGATAAGCGCCACCCACTCCACCCGAAGCTGCTTGCGGCATAGCGCTTGTATTGCCAAAAGGATTTACCGAAGGATAATTGCCAGAAGGACTTGCTTGTGGCATCATGCCTTGGTTTGTGCTGCCCATTTGTGGTGCAAAATTGCCGCCCTGTTCTGGTGCTTGCGGCATTAGCGGCATTGGCATGTTTTCTGCGCTTTGAGGCGCTTGCATAGCTTGTGGCATGCCACTATTTTGCGGATTTTCGGATGGCCTGCGCCTTGGCCCAAGTGCGGTATCTTGCTCATTCTTAACGGTAAATAAACTGCCTATTTTCCTAGGTGCCCACATTACTGTATCATATACACCGCCAGCAACATTGCTTGCGGTAGAACAGCCAGTTAAGCTTGTGCTGGAAGCTAGAATAAATAATAGTGTCAATGACCGAGTGGCCATATTTCCGGAATCTTTCATTGCTACGCCATCTAAAATACTATAATTGATATACTTAAGGGTAATGTATACAAAACCTTAAATATTATTAGTATCAGACTTTTGTTTTTTATCAATGAAGTATTGTAAAATATTATGGGTATATTAAGCATAGATAATTTGAGTGTTGCATTCCGCACTGCTGGTGATGAAATACTTGCTGTAAAAAATGCATCACTGGAACTTGGCAAGGGGGAGTTTGTTGCGCTTGTAGGCGAAAGCGGCTCTGGAAAATCCGTGCTTGCTCTTTCTATATTAAAATTACTTCCATATTCCGTTGCGCACCACCCATCAGGCACAATAATTTTTGAAGACCAGGATTTACTGAAAAAAAATGAACCCGCAATGTGCAATGTGCGTGGCAATAAAATTTCTATGATTTTCCAAGAGCCAATGACAGCGCTTAACCCGCTGCATACTATAGAAAAGCAAATCAGCGAGATGCTGTTTTTACATAAAAACATGAGCAAGAAAGCAGCAAGGGAGCGCTGCATTGAACTTCTTGAGCTTGTAGGGCTCGGTAACCTTACCAGCCGCCTGGATGCTTATCCACATAATTTATCAGGCGGACAGCGGCAAAGGGTGATGATAGCAATGGCACTTGCCAATGAACCGGAAATATTAATCGCCGATGAACCTACCACCGCCCTTGATGTTACGGTGCAGGTGCAGATTCTCGACCTTATAAAAGATATCCAGAAAAAAACCGGAATGACGGTTCTGCTGATAACTCACGACCTTAACATTGTAAAACGTATGGCCCAGCGCGTTTATGTCATGCAAAAAGGTAAAATTGTGGAATCTGGCACCACCCAGGAATTATTCACAAATGCAAGCCACCCATATACAAAAAGCCTATTGGGTGCGCAAGCCAAAGGCAGCGCGGTAATATTAGAAAGTAATCCTGCTAATTTATTGCAGGTAGAAAATTTAAATGTGTCTTTTGCAATCCGTAAAAACTTTTTCGGGAAACCGTTAAAATTTGTGAATGCCGTACAAAATGCGATTTTTGATGTAAAACAGGGCGAAACACTTGGTATAGTCGGAGAAAGCGGCTCTGGCAAAACCACTTTAGCCATGGCGGTTTTGCGCCTGATTTCCAGCAAAGGCACTATTGCGTTTGGGGAAAAGCGCGTAGATTTAATGAAAGGCGAGGCTTTAAGGAGTTTACGCAAAGAAATACAGGTGGTCTTCCAGGATCCGTTTGCGAGCTTAAACCCACGTATGTCTATTTTCCAAATAATATCAGAAGGCCTGCGTGCGCATGAAAACATTTCGTACCTTGAGCAGGATAAGATGGTATGCGCCGCGTTAAAAGATGTAGGGCTGGATGAGGCTGTAAGGCACCGCTACCCGCATGAATTCAGCGGTGGGCAAAGGCAGCGCATAGCAATCGCGCGGGCACTCATACTTAATCCCAAACTTATTATACTGGATGAACCAACTTCTGCGCTGGATGTGACAGTGCAGGCGCAAGTGCTTGAACTACTTAAGAAGTTGCAGGAAGAGCGCAAGATTTCTTATATATTCATAAGCCATGATTTAAAAGTGGTGAAATCTATCAGCCATAAAATAATAGTTATGAAAGAAGGCAATATAGTTGAGCATGGCCGTACAGATCAAATATTTGCAAGTCCGGCAAATGATTATACTAGAAAGCTTATTTCGGCATCTTTAATATGACAATTAATTGCTTGCACTATAATTTTTATTAGATACTGTTAGTAGATATACTCATTCTTATTCAAGTTGCGGCAGTTTGAATCAGAATGAGTATAAATATCAAAGAATTTAACATTAAGGGATTTTATTATGCGGTTTGTAATGGCATTTATAGCGGGTATTCTGATGGCATCGTCTGCGCTTGCAGAAATAGTAACCAAGGAAGTCGATTATAAAGATGGTAACGTGAATTTACGTGGTACGCTTGTCTATGATGATGCCGTAAAAGGTAAAAAACCAGGCGTCCTATTGTTTCCTGAATGGTGGGGTCATAACGATTATATTAAAAGGCGCGCCTATGAAATGGCTGAGCAAGGTTATGTAGCTTTTGCTGCGGATATGTATGGTGTTGATAAAGTTACAACAAAAGCCGGGGAAGCGCAAGAATGGTCAAAGCCGCTTTATGATAACCGCACCACAATGAGGAAGCGCGCGCAGGCCGCATTGAACGAGCTTAGAAAGCAAAAGAATGTTGATAAAAAGAATATTGCGGCAATTGGATTTTGTTTTGGCGGCACCGTTGCGCTTGAGCTTGCACGCGCCGGAAACGCCTTAAAAGGTGTGGTGGCATTCCATGCTGGTTTGCAATTCCCTGATAAAATTACAAAAGGTCATGTTAATGCAAAAGTTCTGGTAATGAACGGCGCGGCAGATCCTATGGTTCCATTCGCAGAAAGGCAGAAATTCATTGAAGAAATGCAGGATGCCGGCGCGGATTTACAATTTATCCTATATAGCGGAGCGCAACATGCCTTCACAAACCCTGGTGCTAATAAACATGCAATTAAAGGGGTTGCTTATGATTCCAGGTCTGAGCGACGCTCATTCCGTGAGTTGCAGCTATTCTTTGCTGAAATATTTGGTTAGCTGATTCAATTTATGACTGGAATATATCGTTTTAACTTCTTGATGATAGTCTTGTCATTCTATGAGGCTAAAACTTAAAGACCTCTGTATAACGGCTTTTTCTGGTGATTTCATTGTCACGTCCGCCCTCAAAACCGTAAGTATAGCATTTATGGCTCAAAAATCCTCATTATGCAGATGGTCTTGGGGGCATCATCTTTTTCAGCATATCTACTATAACCATAGCCTATTTCATTGATTCGTAGCAATTCCTAAAATCTTTCAAGAATAATATATAATTGATAATACCCCTTTAATTATCATAACTATACATTATATACTTTTAACTATAATAAATAACTACTGCCTGTCTTTTACATAGGTGGCAAACTTTAACCGCGATTAATTTATGCAGCACAAACCAGATACAATTTATGGAACTACAATCTTATCTGTAAGGAAGGACAATGAGGTGGTAATTGCCGGAGATGGCCAGGTATCAATTGGCCACACCATTATGAAAAGCACTGCAAAGAAAGTTAGAACCCTTGCAGATGGAAAAATCCTTGCCGGGTTTGCCGGGGCAACCGCAGATGCATTTACCCTATTTGAAAGGCTGGAAGCAAAGCTGGAAAAGCATCCTTCGCAGCTTCGCCGCGCATGTGTTGAGCTTGCAAAAGATTGGCGAACTGACCGTTATTTAAGAAAATTAGAAGCAATGATGATCGTTGTGGATGCGGAAACATCCTTGATTCTTTCCGGCACGGGCGATGTTATTGAGCCGGATGACGGGATACTTGCAATCGGCTCTGGTGGAAATTACGCGCTTTCAGCCGCACGCGCGCTTGCTGATGTAAAAGGTATGACTGCAGAAAAGATTGCCAGGAAAGCTATGCAGATCGCGGGCGATATCTGCATATATACGAATAATAATATAACTCTTGAAAAGCTGAAAATCAAATGAGCAATATCCTTAACTATACACCCAAACAGATTGTAAAAGAATTGAACCGCTATATTGTGGGGCAGGATGATGCCAAGAAAGCGGTGGCCATTTCCTTGCGTAACCGCTGGCGCAGGAAGAATGTTGAAGAGTCTCTGCGCGAAGAAATTGTGCCAAAGAATATTCTTATGATTGGCCCCACTGGTGTTGGAAAAACAGAAATTGCAAGACGTATCGCTAAGCTTTCCGGCTCGCCTTTTATCAAGGTGGAGGCCACAAAATTCACTGAGGTTGGCTATGTTGGTCGCGACGTTGATTCTATCATCCGCGATCTTGTAGATGTTGCCATGATTACTGTGCGCGATAAAATGCGCAAAGATGTTATAAAAAAATCACAGGATAAGGCGGAAGAAAGGCTACTTAATGCATTGGTGGGTGAAACTGCCAGTGATGATACACGTGAGAAATTCCGTAAGAAACTAAAAAACAAAGAACTCGAAGATAAAGAAATAGAGCTTGAAGTTCAGGATAGCGGCGCATCCGGCGGCTTTTCATCATTTGATATACCGGGAATGCCTGGTGGGCAAATGGGAGTACTGAATATCGGGGAAATGCTGAGCAAGGCAGTTGGCGGGGGACGCACTAAAGCTAAAACCTTAACGGTAAAAGAAGCTTATAAAATTCTTATAAATGAAGAAAGTGATAAATTAATAGATGAAGATAAAATCATCCAGCAGGCTCTGCAACTTACCGAAAATTACGGCATAGTATTTATTGATGAAATGGATAAAATATGCGCACGCCATGAAGCGCGTGGCGGCGAGGTAAGCCGTGAAGGTGTGCAAAGGGATTTATTGCCGCTTATTGAAGGCACTAGCATTTCTACCAAATATGGTATCGTAAAAACTGACTTTATCCTGTTTATTGCATCGGGTGCATTCCACATGGCCAACCCATCTGATTTATTGCCGGAATTGCAGGGGCGCTTGCCTATCAGGGTAGAATTAAAGCCGCTTTCGCAAAAAGATATGGTGCGCATTTTAGAAGAGCCGGAAGGCAGCCTTATAAAGCAATATGAAGCACTTATGCTGACAGAAGGTGTGAAACTGGAATTCACCGCAGATGGTATAAACAAGATTGCGGAAATAGCCTCCGAAGTTAATAAAAACATAGAGAATATCGGTGCCCGCCGCCTGCATACGATCATGGAAAAACTAATTGAGGATATAAGTTTTGAGGCAGATGATTTATTCGGCAAGAAAATTAAAATCGATAGCGCTTATGTTAATTCACGCCTTAAAGATTTGATTAAGAATGCCGATTTGTCGAAGTTTATATTGTAGGATAATGGGGCTTCTATACGCACGGAGCCCCTTATATATCGTTTGGCACCTTCGGCGAAGCATTCTTTACATAAGCAATCATTTGATCGATATCCGGGCTTGTATTAATAGCTATAACTTTTGTTTCAGGGTGGTAATTATTAAATACCCTGAATATTTCATCAGCGAATGCCTGTCCTATAGTGTCGACACTTTCGAAATCCAGTAGCACTTCTGAGAAATTCTCAAATCTTGCCAGAACCCTTTTGGCCTGGGAGCGCGATACTAACTGCTCTCCAGGATAACCAGCAAGCTTTATTGGAACATGGGTTTTTCTGAAACGTAGATTGTCTCCCTGGAACTGGTTAAATATTTCCTTTGTTGTCCAAGTAGCGTTTGTTGATATAATCATTAGAACAATTGTACCTTTTACATATTTTTCCTGATCTTCGATTTCAACAAGCCAGCCATCATCCTGTTTTGTTTTCCGATATAATAAATTTCCAGAAAAAATAGCAAAAGTATCAAACATTCGTGATGTAAAGAAAATACCCTCCCCTGCATGCCTTGAAGGTGAGGATGTAAGCCTGCCTTTAGAAAGCTCTAAAAGTGCTGCGCGTGGATCGGGAAGATTGAAGTCATCTTGAATTTTTCTAAAGATACCAACTCCATAGTCCTGGATGAGCATTGTAATTTCATTATATGTTTTTCCATATGAAATTTTAGCATCTTTACTAACGGAATGATCAACCGCATTATTGAGGATTTCGGTGAAGCCGTACTGGCATATATCTACAACATTCTTACGCTCGTCCTTTATATTTGGTAAGATTTTATATATCCATGTAAGATCTTCTGGCAATCCATCGAATAACTCAATATTGAAAGTTATATCAACCAGCTTCTTTAATTTATAATGCCGCGCCCTTGTAGTTCCTTCTGCAACAATTAAACCGGCATCAATCAAGCGGCTCATATAGCCAGAAACAGCACTTCTCGATACGCCAAACTTTTTAACAACAAGCGAACTCATTGTATCTGGATATTGCTCAATATTATTTAAAATAAATTCACGTATTTCTGGATTTTCACGGCTAGCACGTTTCATTGTAATGCCTAAGTGTAATTATTGTAAGGGCTAACCATGTTTATTGTAAGGGCTAAGTGGGTTATTGTCAAGGCTAAGGGCGGTGATTGTCAGAGCCACCTCATAAATTATTGTTACGATTCTGATCGCAATATATTGAAAAGAAAGAATGATTGTCTGGCTCCCCCCTTGAGGGGGAGCACAAAATCCGCCCCCGCGCTACTCAAAACTTGCAAAACAATGAAAGCGCGGCAAGGATTTTGGTGGCGGGTAAATAATATTTCCTCCCCACCAGGATTAATGCAACATACTGCTGATGCATATAACCAACTGAAAAATAGCATTAATCCTGACAACCCCAAAAGCGGGGGAGTAGGCTAGGCCCCATCTTCCTTTTTTTAGGAGCTTGTTATGAAATTTATGAGGTGACCCTGGGAAATAGTGGCGTATTCCGGGGTAAATAGGATAGCATGTGATTACCTACTCCCTTTCAACATAGACTTAACTTCCTTCAATTTATATCCCCCTAAAGCCCGCAAGAAAATAAAGAAAGACGCCATTCCTGAAAATATCAATATCATTATATAAAGTGCTTCCTGTGTAAAGCCCTGGTTCATGAAAGAGCCGCGAAGGAAATGTTGCTGGGCAACCAGCAATGCAGACATTAATATTGCAGATACCAGTATCCGCACGCATTGCACCAATACCGCCATTTCAAATTCAAACATACCACGCTTCCGCAGTATATAACAAAGTACGCCCGCATTTAATATTGATGCAAAGGAAGTACCCAGCGCCATACCAACATATTGCAGCCAATTTATTAATGACAGGCTGATTATAATATTAAAGATAATACTGAAAAGCGCAATTTTCACTGGTGTTTTTGTATCGCCTTGTGCAAAGAATCCGGGGGTAAAGATTTTTATAAGCACGAAGGCGGGCAGGCCAACAGAATAAGCAATTAATGCGTTTGATGTGGCCGCAACGTCGCTAATGCTAAACTGCCCGCGTGCAAACATTAAATCTATTAAGGGCTCGGAAATAGTGGCGAGTGCAAAGGCAGAAGGTATTGTAAATAACATGGAAAATTGCAGGCCGCGATTTTGTGATTGTATTGCATCAGCCACGTTTCCGGTTTTGAACTGCCGTGAGAGTAACGGCAATAATGCTGTGCCCATAGCTGTGCCTATAATTGCCATGGGGAATTGCACCAACCTATCGGAATAATAAAGGTAGGATACGCCCCCCGGGATAAGTGTTGCCAGCATGGTATTAATTACAATGTTAAACTGCGTAGCACTGCTGCCGATTATGCCGGGAACCATTTTCTTCAGCAGCATTTTAACATCTGCATCCATTTTTGGTATGCCTGGTTTTAGCACAACCCCAATGCGCCAATTGGAAAAATATAACCATATAAACTGCACCACCCCGGAAATAGTCATTCCCCAGGCGAGGGCATGGGCGGCAGAGCCCGTAACGTCTGTAAGTGTAAATAAGGCTATAATCATGCAAATATTAAGAAGCACCGATGTAACGGCGGGTGGCCCGAAGCGCCCGAAACTGTTAAGTATTCCGGCTTGCAAGGCAACCATAGATACCAAAAGAAGATAAGGAAAAGCGATGCGGGAAAGATCGACGGTAGTATTAAATTGCTCTTCATTGCCGGTAAAACCCCATGCGAGTACAGAGGTAACATACGGCATGAAAATCATGATAATGATTGAAAATATAGTAATGACCAGAGCCATGAACGAGAAAATATGGTTGGCAAAAACGATTGATTTTGCCTTACCTTCTACAGCAAGTTTACTGGAAAACATAGGTACGAAGGCAGCGTTAAAAGCACCTTCGGCAAAAAGCGAACGGAAACAATTAGGTAGGCGCTGCGCAACAAAAAAAGCATCTGCAAGCGGGCCAACACCCAGTGAGTAGGCAATAAATATATCGCGTATATAGCCGACTATGCGCGAAAGCAAAGTTCCGCCGCCAACTATAAAGGCTGATTTGAATAAAGACATATTAAAGCCAGAAAAAATCTTTGTCGTTGCGAGGAGCCAAACTATGACTATGCACTAGCTATAACAACTTGTCATAGATTTTCTATAATTTTCTCTAAATTTATATCAGGTAAGCTGGAAATTCTATTTATTAAAGAAAGAAAACTTATTTTTTATTCATCAAGTGCTTTTCTTCCTTAGGTGCAGAAGAATCAGAAACATTCACCGCCGCTCCATCACTCAGTTTCAATAGCCCATCAACAGCAACCTTCTCGCCAAGTATAACACCGGATTTAATTACCGCCTTATTATCCTGGGTGCGGAGTATTTCTATAGGTCGTTTTATCGCTTTTTTTGCGGCTTCATCTATCACGAATACAAAGCTTCCTTCCTGGCCGTTTTGCACTGCTACTTGTGGGATTACCACGGCATCATTATCAATATTAAGCGTTATTGATACATTAACAAACATTCCCGGCCAAAGTTTTTCATCTTCATTTTCAAACACTGCGCGGGCATTAAATGAGCCTGTGGTGCTATCAATTGCATTATCAATATATTCTAATTTACCGATGGCGATATCCTGCCCATCACTACGCTGGGCAGTCACTTCCACATTACTTTTCTGCGCCTCACGTAAAGCATCATAATAACGCTGCGGTATGGCGAACTGAACCCGTATCGGCTTTACACGGTTAATTGTAACCAGCGGCATGGTATCATTAGCTTTCACATTATTACCACGCGTTACGTTAATTGTACCGGCGCGGCCAGTAATCGGGGCGGTGATATTGGTAAAATCCAACTGGGCTTTTATACTGTCTATTGATGCTTTCGTGGCATTCACCGCAGCTATTTGGGTTTTATAAGCAGCCTCGGCTTCTTGCATTTTTTCATTACTTGCAAAGCCTTTTGCTGCAAGCTTTTTGTAACGCTCATTTTGGGTGCGGGCGTTTTCAAGCTGGGCTTCATCGCGCTTTAAATTTGCTTCATTCTGATTTAGCTGGGCTTTTAATATACTATCATCAAGTTCAAATAATACCGCGCCTTCTGTTACCGTATCCCCATCCATAAAGTGCACTTTCGTTACTTGCGAATCAATACGCGATTTAATAGCAACTGTTTCAAAGGCATAAACAGTGCCAACCAAGCTTACAATATTCGGCAAATCTTCGGTTGCAACAGGTGCAACGGAAACATTAACAGGAGCTGCGCCAGTTACCATTGGCGCATTACGGCCCGCACTCCATAAATGATATAGCCAGTAACCGATTACAAGCGCTATTATAATAAAAATTATATTACGGGTGCGGCCCTCATGCGTTACATTTTTCATCACCTTGGAGGTCAATTTATTATCCAGGATGTTTTTTTTGTACTGCCTCATTTTTTAGCCAGACGTTATGATTTATCAGGGATATAAATAATATACGATTTTTATTAAAATAGTATTCTTAATTTCTAAAGTTTTATGGAAAAATATTTATCTAAGTTTTATCCAAGGATGGATTTTTCTCTATACATTTTATTTTAGAAGGATGTTATACTGATAGTAATAAAAACAGGTAGGATTTTATGAAAAAGAAAAAACAAACTATCGGCCAGTTCCTTTTTGATTATATCCACAAACAAGGCGTAACCCATGCCTTTGGCATTCCTGGTGATTTTGTCCTTCCCACTTTCCGTTACCTGGAACAATCCGAAATAGAAGTAATTACCATGACGCACGAACCATCAGTCGGCTTTGCCGCTGATTGCTATGCGCGCTCCCACGGGCTTGGCCTTGCGGTTGTAACTTATTGTGTGGGTGGGCTGAATATGCTAAACAGCATTGCCTGCGCATATGCCGAAAAAAGCCCGGTTATAGTGATTTCCGGCGGGCCATCGCCTAAGGACAGGCACAAAGACCCAATGGTGCACCATAAGGTGCGCACTTTTGATACGCAGCGTCGCATTTATGAAGAAGTAACTTGCGCCAACACGATATTGCTAGACCCAGAAACTGCCGCGCAGGAAATCGTGCGTGTGGTGGAAGAAGTGAAGAAAAACAAACGCCCCGGCTATATTGAAGTGCCGTTTGATATGGTGGATATGGAAATAACTATCCCCCATAATTTATATAAAGAAAAAATAGAACCAGCCAGCGATAAGGAAATTTTAGATACATGCGTATCAGAAATCACCGCAAAAATAAATAATGCCAAAAATCCCATAATACTTGCAGGGGAAGAACTGCACCGCTTCGGGCTTACAAACCTGGTTTCGGAATTTGCTAAAAAACATAATATCCCGATTGCCGCAACTTTAATGGGCAAAAGCGTAATCCGTGAAACTAACCCACTTTATATAGGTATTTATAGCGGGGTATTTTCAGAGCCTGCATGTAAGGAATATATTGATAATAGCGATTGTATGCTGGTAATCGGCGCTATTATTTCCGATGTACTGCTTGGCTTTTCATCCACCCGGTTTGACCGCAAACGCACCACCATCCTCAACATGGATCAAATTCAGGTGGGAATGCATGTATATGAAGATATTTTACTAAAAGATGTTTTGTCGAACCTGCTTGAATCAGAAATAAATATACGTGAAAAATTTATAAACCCTAATCCACCAGCCTTGCACAAGCCAATTACTGAATCCGAAAAAGCGGATAGTTTGAATGTAGAAAGCCTGTTTCGCATACTTTCAACCAGGCTAGGCGAAGGCAGCACAGTTGTTTGCGATACTGGCGACGCGCTTATGGGCGCAATAGGCCTGCGCACCGATAAACGCAGCCATTTCTTCTCGGATGCTTATTATCTTTCCATGGGTTTTGCAGCCCCTGCGGCAATAGGCGCTATGTACGCCGACCCTTCCAGCAAAGTATATGCCATAATCGGGGATGGTGCATTCCAGATGACGGGGATTGAACTTTCCACCACCTCTAAATACGGCCTGGCTCCTGTTGTAATAGTTATAAATAATGATGGCTATGGCACGCAGCGCCATATTTTAGACGGCGCATTTAACAATATCCGCATGTGGGATTATACCAAAATATGCGACCTTATCGGCTATGGCAAAGGGGTGAAAGTAACTACCAAAGGCCAGCTTGATGACGCTTTGAAGGAAGCTGCAAGCTTCAAGGAATTATATTTAATAGAAGCGGTAGTACCAAGGAATGATTGCAGCGCCAGCTTAAAACGCATGGGGGAAGCGCTTAGGGATTTAAGGAATCCTGAGGGGAAGTAAGCATTAGCTATTACAACAAATGCACTTATAGCTTTTTTGTATTCAATTAGTGATTATATAGCTCATTGATTTTTTGTAGCTGGACCAATTATTCAAGCTTCTTTAACGACCAACTATGTAAGCTGATGCTTTAAGCGGTCTTTTCAGAAAGCCAGTCCCTGTAATTCACAGCAGGTGAGAAATAATTTCCTTGCATATAGTCCACTTTCATATCCATAAGGACTTTAGCAATTTCACCGTTTTCTACAAACTCTGCAACAGTTTTAAGACCAAAGCTATTGCTAAATTCAAGCAGGGTTTTCACAAAAAAGCGGTTTTCATGGTTTTCAACTATACCTTTTACGAAGGAACCGTCTATTTTAATTATGTCAACAGGCAGCACTTTTAATTGTGAGAAAGAGGTGTAGCCGGTTCCGAAATCATCAAGCGCAATTTCGCATCCCAAACCCTGTAATGTGGTAATAAAATTCAGCACCTTACGCGGATTCTGGGCTTCTGATGTTTCAGTTATTTCCACTATCAACCTTGATGCAATATCTGGATCATCCAGTATTTTAACCGCCATTTCCAGCCAATTGGAATCATTCATGGAGGCATTGGAAATATTAAGTGCCAGCTTTACATCAGGGCTATTGCGCAGTTCATTTGTTACTAATTGTAAAACCAATCCGTCAATTACATCAATAAAACCCATTTTCTCAGCAATGGGGATAAATGGACCAGCGGAAGAAATTGAGCCATCGTCATTAATAATCCGCAGCAAGCTTTCATAATAGCCGACATCCCCGGTTTTGGCATCTATTATAGGCTGGAAAGCCATAGTCAGCTTATTCTTAAGCAACGCGCTCTGCAAATAAGTTGCCAGTATCATCTGGTTTTTTGATTCACGCTCGTGTTTTTCGTGATTGCCATATTCAAGATAATGCCTGAAATTATCTTTTGCCTCATTTACTGCAATATAAACCTTATTCATCACATCGCGTGCGGTTTTATCGGTTTCTATAAAATTCACACCACCGATAGTAGACATTATCTGGATTGGCTTTACCGCATGTTTGCAACCGTAATCCTGTATCTCTTTTCTTATTTGCAGGGCTTTTTCCCGCATATGCTGGGGGGAATATTCCATAAGGATAATATTAATTTTATCCTGCTCAGTACGCAGGACTATATCATTTCTGGAAACAAGTTTTGATATATATAATGCAAGTTCATTTATAACATGCTCAGCTTCGCCATCGCCGTGGCTACTTATAATCATGGGCATGTTATCTATAGATACACATAATAACCCGCTGCTTATACCTTTAGCATCAGCTTCTTTAATTTTTTCAGATAAAATATCGCTAATATCGCAATATTTATTCAAATTAGGCTGCTTTAAGGACATAAACTGAACCTTTTTTACTAAAACCCTTTAAGGTCTGTTAACTTATTATAACATAATGCCGCTACATAGTATAGCATTTCCAATTTGCAATAATGACGCCCTAATCATCGGCACGATTTCGTATCATTATTGAAAAGCGAAAACACTATAAATAAGATATAACGTTAAGAACCTAGTGTATGGGGAAAAGATTAACAAATAGTTAATTTATTACAAATATCGTACTTTTAACGCAATCCTATCAATTTATGTAGCTGCATCGAAAGCCTATAGCTGTTTTTAGTTGCAATCTCTACCGTAAATTTCAAATTCCTGGCATTTTTTTCTTCATCATACTCATCCATTGCCTGCACATAAACAGGTGTATTATATTCTGATTGCCCGATTTCAGCCACGCTTTGATAATTTGCATCATGCGCAGAAATAATAAATTTGAAAGCCGATATACGCGCTAATAAATCAGGGCGGATATGCGCGTAAATACCATTGGTATTCTTAGGTGAGCAGATAATATCCACTCGCTCATCCAGTTTCTGGTAGATGGTGCCGTTTGTTTCAATTTGAACCATAAATCCGAATTCCAGCAATGATGTGCATAATATATCAAGCTTTTGGCGGAAAGGCTCGCCCCCAGTTATTACCACGAGCTGGATAGCGCCATTATTTGAAAGGGATAGGGTTTCTTTTATTATAGCATCAAGATTTCTGCCCGTGAAAGATTCAAATTCGGTATCGCAGAAACTACAGGCAAGGTTGCACCCACCTAACCTTATGAAAACCGCAGGCCAGCCCGCATAAATCCCTTCGCCTTGCAAGGTTGCAAAGATTTCCTGTATTTCAAAGCTGGTGCCGTCACCTTTAAGAGGGGGGCGTTTTGGGTTTTTTCCAAACATATATAAAAAGGGATAAAGGGATTAGGGATGAAGGGAGTTCATTCTTTTCCCTTAATCCCTTTTCCCTTAATCCCTTAACTAATCTCCTCCAGCGGCATCACTTCCTTCGCATGTTTATAATTCCCGGCCCTGAATTTATTCTTCAGGCGGCTTACTTCAAATTCTGTAACCCCGATAGCTTTAAGCAGCGCTCCGGCCATTTGTAATCCGGCTTCATATTTTTCCGGCACCACAACAGTTGCACCAATTTTCTCAAGGGAATTCAGGCTGCGTAAATCGGCCGTTTTTACAACGATAGGAATATCAGGATATTCTTTATTTATTGTACGAATGGTTTTTTTCATAGGCACGGATGAAGACATGGTAACAATCACCGCTTTTGCCCTTTCTATTCCAACCGATTGCAATGCAGGAAGCCGGGTGGAATCGCCATGATAAACCGGGAAGCCCATTTCCTTGCCTTTTTTTGCAACCTTCATATCAGCTTCCAAAGCTATATAGCTTACTTTTTCAGCAGAAAGTAAGCGTGCCACCATCTCACCTGTGCGCCCGAATCCCGCAATTATTACATGCCTGCTAACGTCAGAGATTTGCTGCTCTGTAAGGTTCGTGCCGATAGGTTCCGCAGAAGCGTCTATTTTATTGCAAAACCACTCGCCCAGCTTTGAAAGGGCTGGAGTAAATGCCATGGTAACGGTTACTACCATAAGCAATATTTGCGAAGTGTTGCTATCCATCAAGCCAATATCCTGGCTAGCGGCAAGATTGAAAAGTATGAATGCAAACTCACCACCTTGCGCAAGCAATAAGCCAGCATGAATAGAAGGCCCCCAGGCAAATTTGAATATTCTTGCAAGGGCAATTATAATTACCGCTTTTATAATAACTAATCCTAACGAAAGCCCGATTATTAGGAATAAGGCTTCAGACATTGCATTTATATCTATGGTCATGCCTATAGTCATGAAGAACAGGCCCATCAACAAGCCTTTAAACTGCATAATACTATCTTCAACCTGATGCTGGTATTGTGTTTCAGCTACCAGCAAGCCTGCAACGAAAGCGCCGATTGCAAGTGAAAGTCCCATATAAGATGTAGCAAAAGATGTGCCAAGCACCACAAACAAAGTAGCGGTTACAAATAATTCATTACTTTTTGTGGAGGCAATAAGGTTAAATAGCGGGCGAAGTAGCATGCGTCCCAGAAAGAATATTACTATGAGAGCTGCAAATGCCTTAAGTGTTGCAAGCCCCAGGGCAAGGGCAATATTTTCGCTGTTATTGGCAAGTATCGGCACTAATACCAACAATGGCACAACTGCTAAATCCTGCAAGAGCAAATTGGCAAGCGATAGCCTTCCCACTACCGTTGCCCCGGCATTGGCATCGGCTATAACTTTCATTACTATAGCGGTGGAAGAAAGGGCAAGCGAGCCGCCTATTATAACGGAAGCTTCAAGGCTAAGCCCAAAATACCGGCAGATTACAATTATTAAAGAGGCAGTTATTACAACTTGCATTGTGCCGAACCCAAACACATGCAGGCGCATTGCCATTAAGCGTTCTATGGTAAGTTCAAGGCCAATCACAAAAAGCAGGAATACAATTCCCATTTCCGCAAAAGTACTAAGATTGGCAGATTGCACGTAATTAAAACCATTCTCACCGATAAAAGCACCCGCCACAAGATACCCAAGCACCGGGCTTAAGTTAAGGCGCTTGAATATGGCGACCACAAATACTGCTGCGGCAAGAATAATTACTACTTGCCCTAAATGACCTAAATGTTCCATAATTCCTTAAATATGTTGGGTGATAAATGGTGGGCTTAGGCTCTGTTAACAAAGTATTTTATGACTGTGTTTTGTATCTTTTTGGCTGCAAATTGAATAAATTTTCGCTCAAAAATTTAAAAAAATACATCTATAAAAACTTTGTTAACAGAGCCTAGATAATTTGAAATAATATCCATCACCCACGCCAAGTTACTAATCACCTTTTTTGCTTGCACTTATTACCAAGTGTTATACTACATGTTATGTATCATATTAATCTGAATTAATCAGCAAAAAATTTATGGAAAATAAACTGGTACTAATTACAGGCGCCGCAAAAAGGATAGGCAGGAATATTGCTGAGTCTCTGGCAGCAGATGGCTGGAATGTTGCAATACATTACCATAACTCTGCGTCTGATGCAGAAGATGCTTTAAAATACATAAAATCTTTAGGCGTAAACGCCTCTATATTTAAGGCAGATTTAAACAACCAGCAGCAAACCCATGATCTTATCGGGCAGGTTAATAAGGAAATGGGCACAGTTACATGCCTTATAAATAACGCTTCCATATTTAAGAATGATACTATTGATAATTTTACAGATACATCCTGGAATGAAAATATGGCGGTAAATTTATACGCGCCTACTATACTTATACAGGAATTCATCAAGCAACTTCCAGATGGCCAGGAAGGCAATATTATCAATATGCTGGATTATTCCGTATGGCGTTACCCGGAAAAGTTTATGTCCTATACAGCAAGCAAAGCTGGTCTTTGGGCGCTTACACAACAACTTGCTTTTTCACTTGCCAAGCGTAAAATAAAGGTAAATGCAATTGGCCCAGGTAACACATTACCAAACCAGCATGAAAGTGACGAAAGGTTCCGAAAGGCAAGGCTGGCCTCCCCGCTTGGCATAGGCGCAGACCCTGCTGAAATTAGCCTTGCGGTAAAATTTATACTTTCTGCAAGTTCAATGACAGGCCAGATGCTCGCGCTTGATGGCGGCAAACACCTTGCCGGTCCTGAGGTTTATTGATTAATCCAATAGCTATAACATCCTTCCCAGCACATCATTACCGGATTTATCAAAGAAACGGTGCTTGATAACGGCTGCAACATGGAAGAATATTAATACCAGAAAAATATATGGCAATATTTCATGCGCTTCATGCGCGGTATGAGCAAGATTTTTGTCCGCAGAAAAAAGCTTCGGCATAGCAATGCCAAACATATTAACGCTAAAGCCATACATGTTAGACATAGCATAGCCGGAAAGCGGCACAATCAACATAAACAAATAAAGTGCCACATGCCCAAGATGCGCAAGCTTCTGCTCTGCCCAAGGTATTCCTGCTGGTAGCTTAGGAATTTTTGTGACAATCCGCAAAACCACTCTAAAGCAGAATAATATTAAAATTAACGACCCAAAAGATTTATGCAATCCAACCAGGTCATTCCGCAGCGGGCTATCCTTCGCAAGACCCGTCATGTACCAGCCGATTCCTATCATCCCAACTATAAGTGCCGCCATAAGCCAGTGCATTATCCTGATACTTATATGATATTTCCCGCTACTACTTATAACCATTATCCGCCCCTTTTAGTAGAATGGGAGAAGATATCTTCTTCTGCCCAGCCCGATAAATCAAGCTCGGCTCGCACCGGCAGGAATTCAAAGCATTTTTTTGCAAGCTCGGTTCTGCCTTCCCTTGCCAGCATTAAATTTAACGAATCTTTTAATTCGTGCAGATGTATTACATCAGATGCCGCATATTCAATTTGGTCTTTACTAAGGTGATCCGCGCCCCAATCAGATGATTGCTGCTGTTTGGATATTTTCTTATTAAGCAATTCCTGGCATAAATCTTTCAGCCCATGTGAATCGGTGTATGTTCTTACTAAACGCGAAGCTATTTTCGTACAATATATTGGCGCAGTCCACACACCTAAATAATGGTGCAAGATAGCAACGTCAAACCTGGCAAAATGGAAAATCTTTTCAACATTTTTATCGCCAAGCAGTTTTTTAAGGTTAGGGGCGTTGTATGATGTGCGGTCAGGCTGCACCAGATGCACATCGCCTTTACCATCTGAAAGCTGCACCAGGCATAGTTTATCACGGAAATTATTAAGGCCCATCGCCTCTGTATCTATTGCAATTGAACCAATGAATTTTATTTCTGCCGGCAGGTCGCCTTTGTGCAGGTAATTAGTCATTTAACTTATCCTTATCTTATATTTCTTAGTAATTATTTTTGCATCAACGCAAGTAACATTATTATAAGAACTATTGCCGTTTTTATTTAAATAAGGCAATATCTAATTTAGGTAATAGGTGATTGGTGTCAGGTACCCATCACTAAACCTGCCACCCATAAACTAAACGGGGTAAACTATAATGCTTGAACATCGCCTTTCAAAAAGACTAACTGATTACTGGGATAGAGTTAGGAATGATAACCAGCTACCTTCAATAGATGTGTTTAATCCTTCAGTAATTGATGATTTATGGCAGAAATGCTTTCAGGTTTCGCTGGTTATGGAAGATGGAAAGCCTATATATACTTATGATTTTATAGGCAAAGAGCTTGAAATAATTTTCGGGAGCGGCCTTGCGGGACAGAAAGTTAAATCAAAACTTAGTTTTATGCCGGCAAGAAAGATGATAGAGCATATGGATAATTCTATAAAAAACCCCTTCCCCATAATAATTGAAGGGCAGTTTGTAGATGAATATAATAAAGTTATTAAATACCGCTCTTGCTTATTGCCGTTTGGCAGAAGCCGTGACAAAATCTCACATTTTGTAATAGGCGTATCATGGAAATCGTTTTAAGATATAAAGAGGAATAAATGCAAAAAGGCACTAAATTAATAATTTCCGGCAAGGATTATAAAGCAAACAGCGGGTGCGTTAATACGCCTGTATATCGCAGCTCAACCATTTTATTCCCAACGATTGAGGCTTACCACAATACGGAAACAGGCAACCCATATTATAAAACAAAAGGCGCAGGGCTTGCTGATTCAAGCTACGGCATTTCCGGCACTCCTACAACTTTTGCACTACAACATGCAATTTGTGAAATTGAAAATGCAAAATATTGCTTAATATTCCCATCTGGTCTTGCAGCAATAACCATTACCTTATTATCACTTCTGGAAAAAGGCGATCACATACTTATTGCCGATTCAATATATGGCCCTACAAGGCGTTTTTGTAATAAGGAATTATCGCGCTTTGGCATTGAAACCACTTATTATGACCCTACCACCGGAGGCAAAATAGAAGAGCTGATTAAGGAAAATACCAAGCTTATCTTTACAGAAAGCCCTGGCTCCCTGACCTTTGAAGTGCAAGATATACCCGCTATCACAGCAGTTGCAAAAAAGCATAACATCCCGGTTATTATTGATAATTCCTGGGCAACAGCGCTTTATTTCGACCCATTCAAACATGGCGCGGATATATCACTTCAAGCGGGAACAAAATATATCGGCGGCCATTCGGATATACTAATCGGCGTTGTTACAACTAATAATGAAGAATTATATAAATCACTTCTTCGCGCCCATAAAAATTATGGAATCCATACCAGCCCTGATGATTGTTACCTTGCTTTGCGCGGTCTTAAAACAATGGGGGTAAGGTTAAAGGCTCATGAAGATGCAGCTTTAAAAGTTGCTAAATGGCTAGAAGCAAGGCCAGAAGTAGAAACAATTCTGCACCCGGCATTTTCTTCCTGCCCGGGGCATGAAATCTGGAAACGGGATTTTTCAGGCTCTACCGGCTTGTTTTCATTCATCCTTGATAAGAAATATTCAACAGCAGCCGTGGCAGCAATGGTGGATAATATGAAAATATTCGGCATTGGCGCATCCTGGGGCGGCTTTGAAAGCCTTGTAATGCCTATAGACCCTTCCACTATCCGCACCGCCAGCAAATGGCCGCATAAAAACACCTGCATCCGTATTTATACCGGCCTGGAAGCGGTTGAAGATATAATAGCGGATTTAGAAGAAGGGCTGGAGAGGTTAAAACAGGTTGGGTAAATATAGTGAAATTTAGTTATAGTAATTCCACTTAAGAATGCCTTGTTTCGTCATCATGGCAATTGCATTTAAAAGTACGTCATTGCGAGCCACGAAGTGGCGTGGCAATCCAGATATAAGAATCCAACAATAAGTATATCGTTTATTGTTATATTCCTGGATCGCCACGCCTTCGGCTCGCGATGACGTAGTGGAGAATTCTTAAGTTAAATTACTAATTCTTCAAATTTGGCACTAAATTTATACCATTATTCTGTTTACGTTTTATTTCCACTATTGTTTTCTCAATAGCTAAATATCTATCTGCATTATTGCCGCGCGGCGCGCCGATAAATGCTGACAAATCAGGATTTGACGCAAGCCTTTGCATAAGTTCAGATGCGCTGGTAATGTTAAACTCCGCAAGTGCGGTTATATATAACCCCAGATAATCGACTTTGCTTACTGGTTGGTTCTTTATATTATTTTTCAGTATATTATAGGCATATTGATAGCCCAGTATTATTGCCAGTTCATCATCTGTTTTTGCAAATGACATAACATCACTATTTACATGGATTTTACCTGGAGTGGTATAGGCATTAACATCGTTTGCAAGATCAAATTCATATATACAGCCATTATTAAATTTAGGTATCCTTCCACAAGTTTGCGTTCCGGCTGATTGTATCCTGCTGCCTATTTCCTGAAGGCGGAAACGCATTTTATCTTCCTGGGTAACTTTTTCAGCTTCCGAAGCCCTGGTTACAACGCCGAGGTAAGGACGCTCAGGTTTGGCACAGGCACTTATCAGGCACACTAAAAATAACAAACTGGTAATTCTTATGGGCATTTCACATCCATTCTTTAAGATTCTTCCAAAACTGCTTTGCAAAGCATTAAAAACATTATAATAATTAAGGGTTCTTTGTCTATTATTAAGGTGATAGATTTTGTGTGGCTATGTATTATAGTCACCCAGGTTCCATCACCAACACACTTAAAAGGTATTTAAACATGAAAATTACTTTCTCCGATATAGACCTCCCTAAAAATGGCGCCGTAATAATCGGTGTCAGCGATTCATTGAAATTAGGGCCTATAGCCACCAAGCTTGACAAAATCGCGGGCGGGCTTCTTTCTCGTGCCATAAAACTTGGGAAATTCAAAGGTGATAAAGGTGAGGTAATTCCGCTTATTGCGCCAACAGGAACCGATTTAGACCTGGTGCTTATCTGCGGCATAGGTAAGGATGAAAGCCGCACAACTCTTATAGAGCAGGCGGTGGGCGGAAGCATTGTTCCGGTTCTGAACAAGCATAAGGCAAAAAAAGCCACATTCATTTTAGAAAAAGTTAAAAATGATGATGAACTTGCGGCTAATATCGCTTATGGCGCAATTTTGCGTTCTTATACATTTGATAAATACCGCACCACAGTAAAGGAAGATAAAAAGCCAAGCTTCAAAGAGCTTAATATTGCTACTTCTTCCGCGTCTGATGCAGAAAAGATTTTTGCTAAACTTGAGAAAATTGCCGATGGTGTGTTCCTTGCGCGTGACGTTGTAACTGAGCCGCCTAATGTTTTGTATCCTGAAAGCTATGCGGAAATTATCAAGAAAGATCTTACCAAACTTGGCGTAGTTGTTAAAATTCTGAATGTTAAGCAAATGGAAAAGCTGGGCATGGGCTCGCTTCTTGGAGTGGGGCAAGGTTCAATAAAAGATTCGCGCCTTGTAGTTATGGAATGGAATGGTAAAGGCAAGGCTGATGCTGATTTCCCGCTCGCATTAGTGGGTAAAGGCGTTACTTTCGATACTGGCGGTATTTCCATTAAACCGGCTGCCGGCATGGAAGATATGAAATACGACATGGGCGGCTCTGCGGCTGTTGTGGGTGCAATGAAAGCTTTAGCCGGGCGCAAGGCAAAAGTTAATGTGGTTGGTGTTGTGGGTCTGGTTGAGAATATGCCAGGGCATAATGCACAAAGGCCAAGCGATGTTGTGGTTAGTATGTCTGGCCAGACAATCGAAGTGCTAAATACCGATGCAGAAGGCCGCCTGGTGCTTGCCGATGCATTATGGTATACGCAGGAAAATTATAAGCCAAATAACATTATTGACCTTGCCACACTTACAGGCGCAATCACCATCGCACTTGGCCAGGAATATGCCGGGTTATTTTCGAATGATGACACCCTTTCCGAAAATCTTGCTAAAGCAGGAAAGGCAACCGGTGAAAAATTATGGCGCTTCCCGATGGGTGATGAATACGATAAATTAATCGATTCCCCAATTGCCGATATGCAGAATATCAGCTCTGGCAAGGGTGCTGGCAGTATTACAGCCGCACAATTTTTGCTAAGGTTTATTCAAAAGGGAACTAACTGGGCGCATCTGGATATTGCAGGCGTTGCCTGGACTAAGGAAGCCAAAGATACCTGCCCAAAAGGTGCAACCGCTTTTGGTGTAAAACTTCTTGAAAATTATGTTGCTGAGAATTTCGAGAAATAAATGCTGGAAACAAAGCGCCTTATTTTGCGAAACTGGCGGGAATCTGACCTGCCAGAATTTGCAACGATGAATGCAGATAAGCGGGTGATGGAGTTTTTTCCATCCCCGCTTACCAGCCTTGAATCTGACGCGCTCGTTACAAAATTTACTAAGCACTTCGCGGATCACGGCTACGGCCTATGGGCTGTAGAAGTTAAAGGGGAAGCGCCATTTATCGGCTTTATTGGCCTTGCCATACCATCATTTGCGGCACATTTCACCCCATGCGTTGAAATTGGCTGGCGTATAGCTTATGAACATTGGGGCAATGGTTATGCGACTGAAGGCGCCAAAGCTGTATTGCAATATGGTTTTGAAGTTCTTTCTTTAAAAGAAATTGTATCTTTTACTGCCGAAATAAACACGCGCTCCCAGAATGTTATGCAGAAAATCGGCATGACCCACAATCCCGATGACGATTTTGACCACCCGCATCCTTCAATACCAACAGGCCATCAGCTTAAAAAGCACGTGCTTTATAGGAAAGGGAGCTAGGCTCTGTTAACAAACCCGAGTAACGCTTAAGGAAAACTTTTGCATTTAAGTTTTTAGGTGACTAAACTACTGCTTTTATTGTACAATATAAACAAGTAGTTTAGCCCTGAATATAGATATCACAGCATTATACGCCTGTCTTGATGATTTTTGCAAATTGTACAAATCATCGCAAAAAAAATCATTTATTGCCCTCCGTTAAATCGCGTAATCGCGAGGGCTACCTTAGCCTTAGTGAGATTCTGCTGATCGAAATATTATTTCATTTCAGCCCATATAATGATTTCAAACATTATTATTTGTATGGAATTATGACAGAACACCGGGATAAATTCGGAAAACCGTCTTGTTATCAAAGGTTTGTGAATCTAAAAAAACAATTATTCATGCCGCTGACGATTCTTTTGCACAGCATCAGCGGCGAGGAAACCGGAATTTATTTCGCCGATGCAACATCATTAAAAGTGTGTAGAAACAAGCGCATACATCGACACAAATTTTTCGATGGCTTTGCGGCTCGTGGAAAAACAACGATGGGCTGGTTTTTGGCCGATCTTATGAAAAATCTGAAGGGAAAATGTTACGCTGACAAAGCCTATATCGGCAAAAAAATCTTTGCCAAATTATGGAAAAATGGATTGCACCTTGTCGTTGGAATCCGCTCGAATATGAAAAATTATCTTATGCCGTTTATTATAACGCAAACATCACTTCCCAATACAAAAACTACTAAAAATTTTGCCTAATATTTCTTCAACATCAATCCTGCCGGTTATTTTGCCCAGGGAATTAGCTGTGTGGCGTAAATCTTCTGCGGCAAGTTCGATTGGTTTACTTAAGGAAAATAGTTCTAAGGAGGTTAAGGCCTCTTGCAATAAAGAGCGGTGGCGCTGGCGGGTGATAACGGGGTCGCCGCCGATATTAAAATTATCTTCCGCAAATTTCTTTATTTGGAGGAGGATTTTATCAATCCCTACCCCATTATTGAAAGATGCTTCAGTGGTTGTAATTCCCGCAACTTGCGGAATAAAATTAACATTCTGTAATAAATCAATTTTATTTAGAATAACGATTGAATCTTGCTTTATTAATGAATGAAAATCATCCCCTAAAACTTGGGATAGCTTCTCTTCTGAATAATCTTCAGCATCAAATACAATAATTTTAAAGTCAGCATCTTTTGCTCGCGCAAGCGCCCTTCTAATGCCTTCGGCCTCAATTTCACCGGCGCTTTCGCGTATGCCTGCAGTATCGGCAATTACAATCGGATAGCCACCCAAATCCAGATGCACTTCAATAATATCGCGCGTAGTTCCGGCATGTTCGGAAACTATTGCCACATCACGCCTTGCAAGCAGGTTTAGAAGTGAGGATTTTCCCGCATTAGGCGGCCCAATTATAGCAACGCTTAAGCCTTCACGCAGGCGCTCACCACGTTTATTGTCATTTAAATGCTTTGCAAAAGAAGTTTTTAACTTTTCTACATCATCTTCAATTTGCGCGGTTATGTGCGGCGGAATTTCTTCATCAGGAAAGTCAATATATGCCTCGATATTGGCAAGGATGGTGAGTAACGCTTCACGCCACTCTTCGTATAACCTCCCTAATTCCCCCTGCTTTTGGCGCAGTGCCATTTTGGCCTGGATTTTGGTTTCGGCATCGATTAAATCAGCAAGGCCTTCAGCTTCTGTTAAATCCATTTTGCCGTTTTCAAAGGCGCGCCGGGAAAACTCCCCCGGCTCTGCCATACGCAGACCCGGCATTTCAGATAGAACCTGCAAGACCTCGGTAACAACCGCCCTGCCCCCATGCACATGAAGTTCAGCAACATCTTCCCCGGTGAAGCTTGCAGGCGCTTTAAAGCATAATATTAATGCTTCATCTATAAGCTCATTGGTATCCGGGTTAAAAATTCTGGATAAACTGGCAAGCCTTGGCGGAGGAGGCTGTTTGCGGGTTAAAGATGCAAGTGCGCTTCCTGCTTTTTCACCAGAAATCCTTATAATAGCAACGCCGGATTTAACAGGAGCAGTGGCAGTGGCGAAGATTGTGTCCATTGTAAAATCCCTGCCGAGGGCAAGTGCCCTTCTATAAATTCATTAATAGCAACTATTTATATGTATTTGTTAGTAAAATAAAGCAAAAATAACATAGAGGAAGAATAGATAAGTCAAAATAGGGCTTAATTTTCAAAAGACCAGTATGCGACAAAATTTCACCCCGGATGCCCGCTTAGAAGATTTAATGAACATATACTCATTCTGTCTCAAGCTGCCGATTATAATGCCTCGTCTTTATTTGTTATATAAAAAAGTTAAATCTTTGAAATAGAGCCACTATTACTTCAGATTTAACTTTTCCCTATAACAAAAAATACTTGATTCTAATCGGTAGTTTGAAACAGAATGAGTATAAATGGCATAAATTCCTGAATTTTCCTTTGACATTCCCCGCCTTGGTATTTATAGATACCAGTTACGAATTCAAGGAACACCTTTTTAGGGCCTTATTTTCTCTTGATTCTAACTATGCGCTGGTAGCTCAGTTGGTTAGAGCACCGCTCTGATAAGGCGGGGGTCGGAAGTTCAAGTCTTCCTCAGCGCACCATTCTCAATCAGATTAATAAATTCGCTCTGAAGAGCTCAGTCTGGTTTGGCTTTGATAGTTCTGGCGATTTTTGCCAATTTTTTATCCTGTTGTTTTGTATGGATAGTAGTGGGTTCTGTTATCCTTTAGGGGTTGCTTTATTCCGGTGCATTAGCGCAAGTAAAAGAGCACTTCTATTATTTTTTCAATATAGACCTTGAATTTTACAAACTCCTACCAAACCATTCAATTAATCTAACTTAGTAAGGAAAATATTATGAAAGAAGATTTTGTTGTTGATATTAAGGGATCTAAGCGTCGCGTTCTTATTCCACGAGGAGCAGAAAATATAGAACCTTTTTGGGAAGAAGGAGTCGACAACTGTGGACTAATTGACTACTCTACAGGCAAAAAATATTATGCTGGAAAGATAATCTGGGGATAATTGTCTAAGGACATGATTTAAGCAGATTGTATAGCGCCCCCTGAGGGCACAACCAGAATGGCACAAAAACTACCAAATCGCCCTTCGGCGATGTGGCGCATCAAAACTCTCTGTAATTAAGCCGCAGCCTTGAATAGAGCGAAGTTTGGGATGCGTAATTTGAGGATGTTATTTACCTCATTTTCCCATATACCGCTCACCAAGTGGCACCATTCCCATAATTTATAGCAAATAGATTAATCGGAACTAATTTTCTTAGTTTTGCGCTTGGCACCTGGTCCATATCTTTTTAAAAACATGGTTACTTTTGTACCTTTATTAGCTTGTGATGAAATGCTAACGCGGCCGCTATGTAATTGTATAATGCTCTTTACAATAGAAAGGCCAAGCCCCACACCTGGTTTATGTATTTCTTGCTGTGAAGTAGTCTTATAGAAGCGCTCAAATACCTTGCCCCGCTCTTCTTTTTTTATGCCTATGCCGGTATCTTCTACCCATATTTTTATTTGCTCTTTATCAGGCTCGGCGCCAATGGTTATATTCCCGCCTGGTTTGGTAAATTTTATGGAATTACTTATAATTTTAAAAATAACATGCTTAATCCTTACCTCATCAGCAATAATAGTGCCTATATTTTTATCACATAATAATGTTAAGGTAAGGCTGTTTGCCTGGCAGCGTTCTTGAAGCAGCTTGACCATTGCACTAAGCACTTTATAAATATCAAATTCTTTTAAATCCAGGGTCATATAGCCTGCATCTATTGAGGCAAGGTCAAGTATATCATTAATAAGGGCCAGCAATTCAGAAGAAGAAATGTTTATGCCGTGCACATAATCCATTTGCTGGTTATTTAGTTTTCCAAAAATCTCCGCGATTAAGGCTTCTGAAAAACCGATTATTGAAGTAAGCGGCGTGCGCAGTTCATAAGAAATATTTGCCAGGAATTCTGTTTTAAGGTTATCAGCCTCTTCCAACGCCTCGTTACGTTCTATCAAGGCTTGTTCAGCCATTATGGAATCTGTAATATCTACGAATGATACCAGTGTATCGCCGTTGGGCAGCGGCCTTGAGAGTATATCTATTATGCGGCCATTCTTCAGCCTTTCCTGCCGCACGGAGTATTTGCGCCCAAGTATATCGGATATAAACCTATCCTTAAATGTTTTCCAATCACTGCTATATTTATAAAGGGTTCTGGTTCTATCCATAACTTCTGAAATATGCGGACGCCCTTCAAGATATTCCTCTTCTTCTCCCCACATTTTTATATATACCGGGTTATAGAGGCGGATTCTTCCATCTTCCCCGAATAATGCCACCCCTTCACTTAAATTATCCAATGTTTCCCTTTGTACGGCAATCAGGGTATTAAATGATCGCTCCATTGCTAGCCTGTCGGTAACATCCTCGTAGGCAAATAATAACCCGCCAAGGGCGTGCGGTATGGTTATGATGCGGATAGACTTGCCATCTGGCAGGTGCATAAGGTCTTCGTGCGGCTTGGTAATATCCTGGAAGAGCATCATTTGCTCTTTGCGGAATTGCTTGAAATCTACTTGCTCAGGAAGTTTACGCGACTCGCGCAAGACCTCCAGCACTTCCCCGTAAGTAGGGTTGGTATCTAGCCATTTAACCTTTAAACCCCACAAGGTTACAAAAGAATTATTGTAAAATCTTAGCTTGGTATCCGGGCCATAAACCGCCATTGCGCTGGATGTGCTTTCCAATAAATCCGCATGGGCGGATATATGCCTTGCCAGTTCTTTCTCTATTTCATCCTGGTCATTTATATCATAAGCAAACCCAAGGATTTCATCGCTGTTTTTAATAACCATTTCGGTGATGTTATAGAACCTGCGCTCGCCCTGTACTACCAGGTGTTTTTTCATGCGGAGCAAGCGGTTATTATCTTTTGCTATTGCAGAAAGATATGAAAGGCTTTGGTCAAGCTCGGGGATTTCGCAAGGAGATACATTTGCGTCATCGCCTTCAACAAATTTACTATATACATAATTGCAGAATTTTATTTTGAAATTACTGTCCCGTTTCCAGATAGGTATAGGTATAGTATTAAATATGCTGGAATATTCTTTTATCTCTTTATCAAGCTGGGTATTTTTGCTGGTCAAGCTGCGGATATGCTGGACATATTCAGAAACATCAAAAAACCAGATAATCACCCCTGTAACATTATAATTTTTATCAAGGATTGAGCAGCCGATACATTGCAATTCCTTGTCACAATCCTGTATAGTGGC
Source organism: Alphaproteobacteria bacterium UBA6187 (assembly GCA_002422795.1). GTDB lineage: Bacteria > Pseudomonadota > Alphaproteobacteria > Rickettsiales > UBA6187 > UBA6187. Next base: position 33,764 of record DITJ01000111.1, read on the forward strand.
TGTGCCTGTAAAGCGGAAGTTTTCGATTTTACCATTTTTTAAGTCACTGAATTTCTCTAGGAACTCTTCTTTGCCTTCTGTTAGTGAATTAGTGATGGCTTTAAAATTATCATTACCTTTGCGTAATGAAAGCATGGTTATAAGATTTGTGGAAATATGCGTAATATTTCTATTTTTCTGCCATAAATAATAGCCGCCAATAGATGCGGAGTTAACAAGTTTGTATAATTCGCATTTTTTCTTCAAATTCCTTATTTTAATAAACTGGAATACGCATACAGAAAACATTGCTATAAATAGCAATAATAGCAGTATAAAATATGTATCGGTAGCAAACGCCATTAAAATAACTAATTGTGGGTAGATATATTGATATTAACCAGATACAGCTATAATACAATTAAAAATTACTTATCATCCGGTATTGGAAGGAAAAGAGTTTTGCCTACTGGCTTGCAAAACTATTAGCATGTCTATATATTGACAAAACTTATAAAGTTGTGGTTATAACTAATAAAATATTTATATGAATTTTTCTTTCAGAAAACCAAGCGTTATTCCGGGATTTGGCCTGGCACTTGGCTTCACCTTAACTTACCTGAGCCTGGTGGTATTAATACCATTATCGGGCCTGTTCCTTAAAACCTTTACATTAACCTGGGCTAAGTTCTGGGAGACAATCACCGATGAACGCATTACCCACGCTTATTATATTACCTTTGGTTGCTCGTTAATTGCCGCGCTTATAAATGTATTTTTCGGATTAATCCTGGCGTGGATATTGGTGCGTTACCGTTTCCCTTGCCGAAAATTACTAGATTCAGTAGTGGATTTGCCTTTCGCCCTTCCAACGGCAGTTGCGGGAATCGCCCTTACCGCCCTTTATGCGCCGCATGGCTGGATTGGCAAATATCTGGAGCCGCTTGGAATAAAAGTAGCGTTTACGCCAATCGGTATAACTATAGCATTGGTATTTATCGGCCTGCCATTTGTAGTTAGAACAGTGCAGCCGGTACTTGAAGATATGGAAGAAGAGCTGGAAGAAGCGGCAGCCAGCCTTGGCGCAACCCGCTGGCAGGTATTTACTATGGTGATATTGCCGCATATTTCACCTGCGCTGCTCACCGGTTTTGCAATGGCGTTCGCGCGCGCTTTGGGTGAATATGGCTCGGTTATATTTATAGCAGGTAATATGCCTATGGTATCGGAAATCGTGCCACTTATAATAATAACAAAACTTGAGCAATATGATTATGCCGGAGCAACCGCAATTGCAGTTGTGATGCTGGTTACTTCTTTTATATTATTATTGATAATCAATATGCTCCAGAAATGGAGCCAGACGAGGGTGGTGAAAGATTAAGATGTCATATAACCCAACTTCAGAATCCGTACCTGTAAAAATTATACTTATGACGCTAGGCATAAGCTTTGTGGCGATTGTGGTTGGCATGCCTGTTGCCGCAGTTTTTGCGGAAGCTTTTCGCAAAGGCATTGGCGCATATATTGTAGGAATTAATGACGCCTATGCTTTGCAAGCAATTAAATTAACCTTGCTGGTGGCTGTGATTGCCGTGCCATGCAATTTAGTTTTCGGAGTTGCGGCAAGCTGGGCGATTGCAAAGTTTGAATTCTTTGGAAAAAGGTTGCTAACCACTTTTATTGATTTACCGTTTTCGGTATCCCCGGTAATATCCGGCCTTATATATGTATTGCTATTTGGCGCTCATTCGGTAGTCGGTGAGTGGCTGATAGAAAATGATGTGCAGGTAATTTTTGCAGTGCCGGGCTTGGTAATTGCTACAATATTTGTTACATTCCCATTTGTTGCACGAGAGCTTATACCGCTTATGGAAGAACAAGGTACAGAGCAGGAAGAGGCGGCATTGTTGCTTGGCGCATCAGGCTGGCAAACTTTCTGGAAGGTTACTATCCCTAATATAAAATGGGGGTTGCTATATGGTGTATTACTATGTAATGCCCGCGCGATGGGTGAATTTGGCGCGGTTTCGGTAGTATCCGGGCATATTAAGGGTGAAACAAATACTATACCGCTGCATGTAGAAATTTTATATAATGAATATAATTTCGTTGCGGCGTTCGCGGTGGCTTCAATTTTAACGCTTTTAGCATTAGTGACATTGCTTTTAAAGCGCGCGGTTGAATATCGCTCAAATGAAAGTGGTAAAGAAAGATAAATTTCCCTCTGCTTATGAGGGAATTGTTTAATAATAAAGAGTTAAGAATTGTGGCGATACATGTTAAAAACATTAATAAGCGCTTTAAGGATTTTACGGCGCTAAATGATGTTAGCCTTGAAGTTGAAACTGGCGAGCTTATTGCCTTGCTGGGGCCTTCGGGTTCCGGCAAAACTACCTTGCTGCGGATTATTGCAGGTCTTGAATTTCCTGATTCCGGCAGTGTACTGCTTAATGGCGAAGAAACTCAGGATAAACATATAAAAGAACGCCATGTTGGTTTTGTATTCCAGCATTATGCTTTATTTAAGCACATGACGGTATTTGAAAACGTTGCTTTTGGACTTCGCGTGCGCCCAAAGAATATGAGGCCAAGTAACGCCACAATACGTGAAAAAGTAATGGAGTTGTTGTCGTTAGTGCATCTGGATGCATTCCACGACCGCTACCCAAGCCAGCTTTCCGGTGGGCAGCGCCAACGTATCGCCCTTGCCCGCGCACTTGCGGTTGAGCCGCGCTTATTATTACTGGATGAGCCGTTTGGTGCATTAGATGCCAAAGTGCGCAAAGAGCTGCGCCGCTGGATGCGCCGTCTGCACGATGATATCCAAATCACCAGCATTTTCGTAACCCACGACCAGGAAGAGGCGATGGAAGTTGCAGACCGCGTGGTGGTGATGAGTAATGGTAAAATTGAACAGATTGGAACGCCCGAGGAAGTTTATAAGAATCCGGTAAATGCGTTTGTGTATGATTTCCTGGGTAATTATAATGAATTTGCCGGTTTAAAAGATGGTAATGGTAATATACATCTGGCCGATTTCGATGCCGGAAAAGCCGAGAAAATATCAACAGGCGCTCCGGTGCGCATATTTATGCGCCCGCATGAGATTTATGTGACCAAAACAATAGAAGAAGGCGAGTTTATTGAGGCGATTGTAGAGCATGTTAACCCTGCCGGATCGCTTGTAAAGGTTGAGCTGGAACGTAAAAACGGTCAATTAGTACAGGCCGAAATTTCCAAGAATATAATGACCACGCTTTCTATACAAAAAGGTGACAAGATCTTTTTCCGTCCTGATACAATGAAAATATTTGAATAATAAATCTACTATACTCATTCTGTTTCAAACTGCCGATTAGAATCAAGTATTTTTTGTTATAGGGAAAAGTTAAATCCGCAGCAATAATAGCTCCATTTCAAGGACTTAACTTTTCCATATAATAAATAAAGACGAAGTATTATAATCCGCAGTTTGAATCTTTTCGGCTGCAAATGTAAGAACTTTGTTTCAAGTAGCGCCCCTATTAGAAAAAAGTTTATTCAATTTTCGCTCAAAAATATCCAGAAATGCCTCTATAAAAACTTTGTTAACAGAGCCTAGGCAAACTTTTAGTTGATGGTTCCATTTGTATGTAGTATTTTCAACCAAATGTTAAAACTTGGTGGGAAAATATATGGTGCATGGTAATAAACAAGAAGATGCGTTGGCACAGCAATATGCTATAGAAACTAAAGAAATCAGCAGCGACCAACACAAGGCCAATCCTGCAAAAGGATCTGATTATAAAGCAGCCATTAAAGCGGCAAGGGAAGAAAAGCTGAGAACAAATGAGCTAATAGAGTCTTTACTTACTTAGAAGCACCTCGGAATTCCGCCTCAACAAAGTTCAGGGAAGATGGCCACAATAAGCCGGACAGGTTACTTATGGTAGTACTAGATGAGGCGGTTAAAATGATTAATATAAAACATAAGCATACTTATATCGGGCCGAATATATACTCATCAAAACCTGTAATCGAAATATTGGTAGGGATAGATTCAGCTATACTGCCAGATGCCCTTAAAAAAATCACCCTAATTAATCAATGTTTTGCACATTGGTTTTCCTGGCCACCCAATAATTCACCGCTATCTCAAAAAGATATTGCCCTGTTCCTGGTTGATTTTGCACGGGCGGTATTAGTTGAAATAAGGGGGGCGATAAATGTAGCTAAAGTAATCCAGGATGGCAATCAATATTTAGCAATTCTTGGATACCATAATGCTCAGGTTTCATTAGCTGCGATGAACTTTGTAGCAAAACTTTTTCTTAATATAGAAAACTTAAGTAAGCCTGAAATAAGTAAGTCGATGAAAGAGTTTTGGTCAATATGCCATAAATTTCATCCTGATTTCGAAGCGCAGGTACTTATTGATTATTGCGAGAAACATAATATTCCATATCGTAATTTTATGCCCGGCACTCCTTATTGGCAATATGGTTCAGGTAATAAATCGATGATTTTTATAGAGGCGTCACCAGTAACGGATAATTTTGCGTGGTCAAAAAACAAGTCATTCGGCAAAATGGTTTTTAGAAATGCCGGAGCGCCTATTGCTAGAAGCGTACTTGTTGAAAATGAAGGCCAATTAAATCAGGCCGTTAAACAGGTTGGCTTTCCATGCGTTATAAAACCACTTGATCTTGGGTTGGGCAAGGGCGTTTTAACCAATTTAAGGGATATTGAATCTGTTACCAATGCTTATAGATATGCTAAGAAATTTACTAATGAACCTATAATGCTTGAGCATTATGCCGAAGGAGAAATTCATAGATTATTGGTAATCCGTGGGAAGCTTTGGAAGACTATTCGCCGCGATAGGCCTTTCGTCATTGGCGATGGCAAATCCACCATTAAATTATTAGTGGAGCAAATGAATAATCGGATTGCAAAACATATGAGGCCTGGAGGGGCTTTTGGCTATGTTCTCCCGGACGAGATTTTTTTTGCTACTCTTAAAGGGCAGGGGCTTGGTGTAGATAGCGTGCCTGAAAAAGGGAAAAAAATAGTAGTTAGGGGAGTTGCAACATCAGGACAAGGATCTGTTTATTATGATGTTAGCGAGCAAGTTCACCCGGATACTAAATTAATGAGCGAAACACTAGCTAGTGTATTTGGAATAGAATCTTGTGGTCTAGACTTCATCACGGAAGATATTTCCAAATCTTGTTTTGATGCTGGCATTTTTATAGAAATCAACTGTACTCCTGGCTTGAAGACACCAGAGATTGTAGGTGTAGATCGTGATGAAATAGGGCGTGTTATATTAGGACCAGTTCCTGGAAGAATTCCACTCATTCTGGTTATTTCCCCTGAGCAATATCATGAAGAAATCAAAACTGTTATACCAAGCGAAAGAACTATTGGATGGGTTTGCGGTGTTCAATCTGGAATTGGCAACACAAAATTCCCAGGCAATGCAAATGCGGTGCACATTAGTTTAAATAGAATTCTCAAGAATACGACAGTATCTGCAGCTGTGGTTGTTTGCGATGCCGAATCGATAGTTAAGCTTGGAATGCCTGTTGATAAGACGGAAACTACGGTTCTATATAATCAAGAGCTGGAAAATAAGTGGATAAAAGTGCTTGAGGATAATTCGAATGAATTAGTCAGGCTTAAAAAACTTAAGAAACTTTATGAATTATTTACGTTGCATCTTCCGCTTCATACTTAAAAATGAGGCTGTTCAACCTATTCAGAACTGGGGTTATAGAAGAACATAGATGTTATAATAATTGGCAATTATACCATTAACACAAGTAGGTCGTCAGCTCGTCATTCCCCGAATTTTTATGCAGCGCCAGCGTAATAAAAAATTATAGGGGAATCCAAGATGTTAGTCTGGATCACCCTATAATTTTACTGCGTAAAATTCGGGTGATGACGACCCACTTGTGTTAATGGTATAATTGCCTACTAATTCTACATACAATTTTGCTTATCAAAATCTGTACATTTCACAGCAGTTTCAGCAGTACAAAAATTACACAGCGCCTTTGTGTCAGTTAATGTTACATTTTTACTATCAATGTTAATACCATATTCGTTCATTTGTTGGATGGTGCGTGAAAAAGTTTCAGGCCTCATTCCCAGATATTCAGAAATTAGTAGTTTATCATAAGGAAGTTTAATATTTTTCTTATCAGCACCGGATTTCTCTATAAGTAATTTCAGCAAAAACCAGCCAATCCGCTGAGTGGCCGTTTTTAATGTTAATTGTTCGATATGGGCAACAAGGTTTTGCGTGCAATTTCCCATTTGGGTAAACATGTTGATTGCAAAAGTTTTATCATCCTGGAGAGTAGCCTGAAAATCAGCAGTTGGTATTGCTAATATTTCAGCATTATTAACTGCCTGCGCATTGCCCATATAGACCGGGCTAAAAGATATTTCCAACAGCGCTTCTGATTCCCTGGCTACTTTAAATACTATTTCATCGCCATTCTCATTGCTTTTGAACAACTTAACTAATCCTGCAACAACAATCAGGAAATATTGGGATGGCTCTCCATAACTACAGATTAGTTGACCTTTTTTATATTTAGTGGTTTTTGCATTTTTCAGGAGTTTGTTAGCAGCATCACTGCTTATTCCATTAAAAATAGGAATATTACTATAATTAATATTTGGGGAGATATTCTTATGCATAATATATATTTATTATAAATACATATTATAGCTGTAAAATTTAACTAATCTACAGAATTATCATCATCTAAAATTCTATATGAAGCACCATCTAAATCATCAAACTGTCCATTTTTTAGAGACCAGAAAAAACCAGCAAGCGCACAAGCGCCAAGGCCAAGCGCAATTGGTACAAGATAAATTAAAACATCCATATATTTACCTTTTTATATTCAGGCGCATAGCATTTGCAATTACCAGCAAAGAAGAGCTAGACATAGCAATTGCCGCGATAAGCGGTGTAACATATCCAAAAACTGCCATTGGTATGGCAATCACATTATATAAAATCGCCAGCATGAAATTTTGTTTTACTAATTTCTGAGTAAAATTAGCCACTTCCCATATATTAAGGACTGGCTTTAATTTATCGCCCTGGAATATTATATCTGCAGTATTCTGGGTGATTTCTATTGCGCTTGCCGGAGAAATTGAAACTGTGGCAGAAGCAAGGGAAGGCGCGTCATT
>DITJ01000103.1 GCA_002422795.1 Alphaproteobacteria bacterium UBA6187
GTAAGGGAAAAGGGAGTAAGGGAATAAGGTTCTTAATTCCCTTACTCCCTTTTCCCTTACTCCCTTGATAGTCTCTTCCCAATTTCGTATATATGCTTTATATAAAGCCATATCTACTTTTTTTATGTTTTGCATGGCAAATTTTTTTAACAAAGGGTTATTTTTGGCGGTGGTGGCTTTCATGCTTCTATCAACCCCGGTTATTGCCAGGGAAATGCCATATTACGCATCTATAAAAAGTGACGAAGCCAATATCCGTACCGGTCCAAGTGTGCGTTATCCAATACAATGGATATATAAAAGAAAAAGCTGGCCTGTGCAGGTTACTGCAACATTTGAAAGATGGCGTAAAATTACTGATGTTCATGGTGAAATAGGCTGGATACACGAAAGCCTGCTTTCTAATAAACGCTATGGCCTTGTGCAAACTAACGGCGTTCAGGAAATATACCGCCTGCCGCTGCTTACTTCTACAAAGGTTTTCATTGTAGAAAATGGCGTGGTGGCTGAAATAAAAGAATGCAAAAATGACTGGTGCAAAATACGCGTTGAAAACCATGATGGCTGGATACAGAGTGAGAAAGTTTGGGGAGTGGGTAAAGGGGAAGTGGTAGAATAAGTGAGAAGTGATTATGTCCACTAATGATTTACCCCTGTATGGCTATAAAGGTTCCTAAAATGAAAATATTATCACAGATGCAGAGTGAAAATATTCTATCTGATAAAACAAAATCTTTTCAGTATATCTCAATAAATGCCGCTTCTTTTTTTAAGTTTGCTACTATTATACTGGCTATATTTTTAATAGCCTTGCAACTATATCATGTGTTTTATGGCCCAATCTGGAGGGATGACGCATATTTTGGAATAGTTGCAAAGAATATAGCAAATGGGGATGGATATAAGGCCGTATATTTTGATAAGAGTTACTTACTGCATTATGGCATATCGCTTGGCCCTTTAATGATACTACCAACTGCTTTAGCCATATATTTCTTTGGAAACCAATCTTGGGTTTTAGGGCTTGTAAATATTTTATTTATATGGGGATTGCTAATTGCAATTTTTATTTATGCTAAGCATTTTATAGGTAAGGAAAGAAGATGGCAATTTAGTTTTCTGGCATTATCATTTGCCATTATTTTTTCTAACTCCGCAGAAATATATCCGTATGGTATTGACTTTAAAAGCAACCTGGCGTTGTGGCACCTTCTCCTGGGTGAAATACCTGCTGCGCTTTGTGTTATATTAGGCGCAATGATATTATTTTCGGCAAAAAATAGCTGTAAAAGAACCGTTGCAGGCGGGATGGTGCTTGGTTCAGCAGCATTAATAAAAACAATTTCACTAATTATTATAGCACCGATTCTTGCAGTAGCGTCCTGGATAATATTTTTTAATAAATATACAAATAAGAATAAAATATTATTGATATTCTTATTAGGTTTTACTGTAATTGCGCCTTCATTGATATTTGAAGCAAGCAAGCGCGTATCCTTGGGGCAGGAATCTTATCAGGAATTAAAACACCAAAATAAAGGCTATTATAAGGCTAACAGCCTGGTATATAAGCCAACATATAATAATGGCATCATAGTTTACCCGAACCGTTTAAATAAAGTCATGAATTTTAAAGAGCATATAGGACATATTGGAATTTTTATTTTCTTAATAGGCCAATTCTATATTATTTATTTGTGCTATAAAAACAGGCTCGCTGATAAGGATAGATACGTCAGGGCGGCAGGAATAGCATTAATGCTAGGTTTTTATGTAAACATGTTATGGTGGGTATTTCTTTCTACAGGTAATGTAAGATACCTGCTTCCGGGTGTTTTATGTTATCTGTTTGGTATATCCCTATTAATTACGGTTATCGCTTATAAAAATACCCGTCAGCTTATTTGTGTTTTATTAATGATTAGTTTGTTGATAATTAGCAAAGCTGATGCAATGGGTTATCTTTTTTATAATGGATTTAAAAGTAATAACCGTTTAGAAGGGCAACTTACTGTTGTAAAAAATATTGATATGCTACAGAAAAAAGGCGTAACAATGTTTTCATGTGGAAATAATTTTGAATTGGAATACTTACTTCAGAAAAGTAATAATTTTAAAAACTGTTCTGAAATGTTTAATAATAAAGATGCAGGGAAATCTATGCTTGTGACATATTTCTCTTACCCTGGTTATGTAGTGCAAACAGGTGCAAATGATTATTATACCAAAACTATGAATCTTCCTGCAATAACTAGTAATTGCAGGAAGAACTTTCTTCGTGGAAGGCATGTTTCTTTAGATTGGTGCGATGCGCCAACACAAAATTGATTTTATATTTAATTATATGGTTTTATAAATGCTCTATATTCTATTTGCCGCTTATAATGAAGAGCAGATCATGCCAGCTTTCATGAGCAACATTAAAGTTGAAATTGAAAAACTAAATATTGATTATGCGGTTATCCCCTGTACTGATGCTAGTACAGATAATACAGCGCAAGTTATAGCTGGTTATAAATCGTCAATGCCGATAATTTTGCTTGAGCAAACGCAGGAACGCGGCCTTGGTGTTGCTTTTCAAAGGACATTAAAAGCTGTATGCGATGTGTCAAAATCAGATGATGATATTGCATTATTCATGGATGCCGATTGCACGCACGACCTTAAATATGCAAGCCCAATGATTGAAAAAATCCGCGCAGGAAATGATGTGGTTATCGCTTCACGTTTTTTGCCAGCTAGTACAACGTCAGGTTTTCCATTCCACAGAACGCTGCTTAGCTATGGGGCTTCAATTTTCTTCCGTATTTTATTCCCTATAAAGGGAGTAAAAGATTACACCAGCGGATATAGGGCATATAAAGTTTCTGCGCTAAAAAAAGCATATAAGCATTATGGCGATGAATTAATTGTTGAAAAGAATTTTTGTTGCCTGGCAGAATTATTAATTAAATTAAAGAAATTGGAATGCAGATTTGCCGAAGTACCGTTTGCATATGATTATGGTGCGAGGGTTGGTGGCAGCAAGATGCAGATATCTAAATTAATCACTGCCACTTTTAAAATGAGTTGGAATTTATTAAAAGGTAAATAATATGGTAAAAACCGCCCTGATTACAGGCATTACAGGCCAAGATGGTGCTTATCTGGCAAAACTACTTCTGGAGAAAGGCTATAAAGTTTATGGTTCCCGCAGAAGGGGAGCTTCACTTAATACCTGGCGCCTGGATGAATTGGGAGTTTCATCACGTGTTAATATGCTTGAAATGGACCTGGTTGAGTATTCAAATATTATGGATGTTATTAAACAGCATAATTTTGATGAGGTGTATAACCTTGCTGCGCAAAGTTTTGTTTCAACATCATTTGTGCAGCCTATTTATACAAGTGAAGTAGATGGATTGGCTGTATGCAGGATACTAGAATCCATAAGGCACTTAAGCCCGCATACAAAATTTTATCAGGCTTCTACCTCTGAAATGTTTGGAAAGGTGCAGGCAACCCCACAAAATGAATCTACCCCATTTTACCCGCGCAGTCCTTATGGAGTTGCTAAGCTTTATGCCCACTGGATGACTATAAATTACCGTGAATCTTATAATTTATACGCAGCTTCCGGTATATTATTTAACCATGAATCACCGCTTAGGGGGCAGGAATTTGTTACCCGTAAAATCACATCGTCGCTTGCCCGCATTAAGAATGATATGCAGGATGTACTTGAGCTAGGCAATATTGATGCCAAAAGGGACTGGGGCTTTGCCGGGGATTATGTGCGCGGCATGTATTTAATGCTGCAACAGGATAAAGCGGAAGATTATGTGCTGGCTAGCAATGATTCCAAAAGCGTAAGGCAATTTATAGAATGCTCTGCAACTTTATTAGGCTTTGAAATTAAATGGGAAGGTGCGGGTGTAAATGAAAAAGGAATTGATAAAAAAACCGGGAAAGTAATAATCCAGATTAACCCTGAATTTTACAGGCCAAGCGAAGTGGATATATTACTTGGTGACGCTACAAAAGCTAAAACCAAACTAGGTTGGAGCCCAGAAGTCAGTTTTGAACAAATGGTGGAGATGATGGTGGAAAATGACGTAAGAAGGATAAAGGCTGGTGTGCCGTTGCAGTAAGTTCATGGTCGTCATGGCTCGAGTTTGCACTTGCAAACTATAAGGCCATCCAGATTTAAGATGGATCACCCTATAATTAACTATCGTAAATTCGGGTGATGACGAGTCGACTTATCTTAAGGATATTTGCCAATTATCAGTAGGTGAACTATATGAATAAAACTTCAAAAAAAATCCACCCCGTAATCCTTGCTGGCGGTAAAGGCGAAAGGTTATGGCCATTATCACGCAAAGAATATCCCAAACAGATATTATCACTGCTTCATGAAAATAGTTTGCTGGTGGAAACAGTTTTAAGGGTGAGTGATACCGATATTTTTGATACACCTCTTATTATCTGTAATGATACAAGCAGGTTCCTTATTGCCGAGCAACTGCAAAGCCAGAATATAGTGGATATTATAATCGAGCCGGTTGGCCGTAATACTGCGGCAGCAGCTGCTATTGCTGCACTTAAAATATCAAGGGATGACCCTGATGCCCTAATGCTTATCCTGCCATCCGATCACAATATCAATAATAATGAAGGCTTTATAGATACGGTTTCTAAAGCTGCGGATATAGCCAGCGAAAATTACCTGGTTACATTCGGTATTATTCCTGATTCTGTGAAAACCGGCTATGGCTATATACATCGTGGGGTGGCGCTCACAGGCCATGATACCCAAGCATTTATTGTAAGCCAATTTGTAGAAAAGCCCGATTATAAAACCGCAAAAACATACACCGAATCAGGGGAGTATTTTTGGAATAGCGGTATGTTCTTAATGCCTGTATCGCTATATATATCTGAGGTTAGAAAAATTGCCCCGCAGATTCTTGATTATTGCGAACTTGCCCTGAATAATGCCAAGCAAGACCTGCAATTTACCCGTCTTGATGAAGAATATTTTAAGCAATGCCCAAGCACTTCAATTGACTATTCAGTAATGGAAAAAACACAGCTTGCTGTTGTTGTACCTGTTGATATAGGCTGGAATGATATAGGGGCATGGGATGCTGTATGGCAGGTAGATAAAAAAGATCAAAATAACAATGTATTACGTGGTGATGTTATTGCCGAAAATTGTTCAGGCAATTATTTAAGAAGCGATAATTCCCACTTGCTGGCTTGCATGGATTTAAAGAATATGGTTGTTGTGGCAACGCGCGATGCCACACTTGTTGCCCCTATGGATAAATCACAGGATATAAAACAGCTAACCCAGTTATTAGTACAGCATAATAGAAGTGAAGCAATTGACCACCCTATGGTATACCGCCCTTGGGGGAATTATTGTTCTTTGATAATACAGCCTAATTTTCAAGTTAAACGGATAAGTGTAAAAACCGGCGGCAGGTTATCACTGCAAAGCCATCAGCATCGTTCAGAGCATTGGATAGTAGTAAAAGGATCAGCCACAATAACTCGTGGTGAACAAACATTTTTACTATATGAAAATGAATCAACCTATATACAGGCAGGCCAAAAACACCGCCTGGAAAACGCCGGAGAAACTGAGCTTGAATTAATAGAGGTGCAATCTGGATATTATTTAGGCGAAGATGATATAACCAGGTATGATGATGTATATGGGCGCGTGAGTAATGACTAGGCACTGTTAGCAAATTCTACTATATCTTGCTGCAAATGGTGTTTTTCTGCGATACGGTGCTCACGTATGTCTATATACGCTGCGCTCCGTTTCTCAAAAAACACCATTTTCGCTACGTTATAGCGAATTTGCTAACAGTGCCTATAAATGAAATACGGCGAAGCTACAGCTCCGCCGTATAAACCTTAAGCAGCGCGATGTCTTGAAGAATATCTCTCTTCATCGCCACGGCGTGAGCGTGATGATGAGCGGTAACGCTCTTCTTCAGGCTCTTCTCCCCATCCCTTGCGAGCAGCGCGGGAATGACCTTCTGGGTCTCCGAACCAGCCGCTAGGGCGATGGTCAGGGTTATCCCAGCCTTGTTTGGATGCTTCGGAATGGCCTTCAGAATCACCGAACCAACCGCTAGGGCGATGGTCAGGATTATCCCAACCCCTTCTGGATGCTATAGAATGTTCTTCCGGATCCCTGAACCAGCCACCTTGGCCCACATCTTCCGCATATCCACGTGAATCATGGTGCGCACGCTCAGCTCTTTGGGAGCGTTCCATTTGCCCCCTGCGAGGGTTTTCCCTTTCTACTTCTACAGGCTCATGGCGTGTGCGTCCACGCTGTGAACTGCCATACCCCCTATCTTCATCACCACGATCAGATCTTTCCATGGAGCGGCGGGAACTGCGGGAATCTTCTAGGCTGCGAGAACGCGGGGAATCGTCTTCGTACCTCGAACTGTTGCCGGTACGATTGGAACTACGTAATCCTTCTGAACTACGAGAGCGCGGGGAATTATAGTCATCTTCATACCTTGAACTTACGGAGCGTCTGGAGCGGGAATCCTCATTAGAATCCCGGTTGCTTCTGCTGCGGTTATCGTTGGAATAGCTACCTTCATAGCGGCTATCCTCATATCGTGAACTTCTTGGCATAAAACCTCCTATTATTAAGTACAGAAATGTTTCCAATAAAGATAAATGCCCGGAAGATTAACTCCAGGCATTAAATATAATTGGACACTTTTTCAGCTTATCAACCAGGAAATAAAATTTCTGTACCCAGTGTTCTTTTAAAGTATAAAGAAATGAGAACAGAGGTTTTTGTTAGGAGTTATAATAGTGATTAATTTACTTAAACCCAGCTTTGGCAAGCTTTGCATAAAGGCCATTATTGTTAAGCAAGCCAGTGTGCGTACCTTCTTCTGCGATTTCACCATTTTCAAGTACTATAATACGGTCAGCTTCTTGCACAGTAGAAAAGCGGTGGGCTATTATCAAGGTGGTACGTCCCAGCATAAGCTTCTTTAATGATTCTTGTACCAATGATTCATTATGGCTATCTAGGGCGGAAGTTGCTTCATCGAGTAATAATATTTTCGGGTCTTTCAAGAATGCACGGGCAATAGCAATTCGCTGTTTTTCACCACCTGAAAGCCTTACACCTTTTTCACCCAGGAATGATTCAAATCCTTGTGGCAGGCGTTCAATAAACTCAAGCGCGGCAGCCAACCTTGCAGCCCTTATAACCTCATCACGCGAAGCATCAGGGTTGCCGATAGCAATATTATCATAAGCCGTGCCTGAAAATATCACCGGGTCTTGTGGAACCAGGCTAAATAGGCTGCGCAAATCAGGCAGAGCTAGATTTTTTATGTTAATGCCTTCTATGGTTATTTCGCCGCCAGAAACATCATAGAAGCGGAATAAAAGTTGGAAGAGGGTGCTTTTTCCAGCGCCAGATGGCCCAACAATAGCAACCGTTTCCCCAGATTTTATATCGATATTAATATTATTTAATGATGGTTTTTCCGGGTGGTTCGGATAATGGAATATTACATTTCTTAAAGAAATATCGCTTCTGCTTTTATTTGGCAGTTTAATAGGCAGGGCAGGGCTTGCAACAGCAGAATTAGTGTGCAGTATCTCCATGATTCTTTCCATTGCACCCGATGCACGTTGTAAATCGCCGAATACCTCACTTATACTGCCTGTTGCGCTTGCAACTATCACTGAATAGAAAATGAATGATGAAAGGGCGCCTGCACTCATATTGCCGGAAACCACATCATGTCCGCCAATCCACAGTACAAAACCGATTGAGCCAAATACACACATAATAACGATTGCGGTAAGCAAAGAGCGCAGGCGTATCCGCTCAACTGCCACATCAAGGGCTGAATTTACAAGCCTGCTAAATATCGAGATTTCCAAATCCTCACGTACATAGGCCTGGATGGTTTTAATTCCTGTAATGCTTTCCTCCGCATGGGCGGCAAGTGAAGCAATTTTTTCCTGGGAGTCACGTGAAAGCCTCCGCAACTTTCTTCCAAGTAAAATTATTGGCATAACCACAAGCGGTACTACAGCAGCTACTACCAGGCTTAATTTGGGGCTGGTATGGATAAGTAGCCCCATGCCGCCAAACAATAATATTGTATTCCTGAGTGCTATAGAAAGGCTGCTTCCTACAACCACTTGCAGCAGTGATGTATCGTTAGTAATGCGCGATAATATATCCCCTGCACGCGCTGTTTCAAAAAACTCTGGTGAAAGGTTTATTATGCGCTGGTAGATTTGTTGACGCATTTTCGCAACAACACATTCTCCAATGTAAGTTACCAGGAAAAACCTTGCAAAAGTACCGATTGCAAGCACTATTGTCATGCCAATCAGTAATATTAATGCGCCATTTAATAATGCAGGGTTGCCTCCTTCCCCAAAGCCTTTATCGATAAGGTAACCAAGGCCTTTTCCCAGGCCAAGCACTGAAAATGAAGTAACAAAAAGCGCCAGCAATGCGCCTATAATATGCAATTTATATGGCGCGAGATATACAGGCAACATTTTAAGGTTATTTAATTTTACGCCTTTAGGAACTTCTGTCCTACGCGCTTGTTGCAGTGTCATGCTCATTTATTAAACCACCTGATAATTAATGGTTTGAATTTTAATGCAATTAATGCGCCGAGCAATACTCCCAACGAATCAGCTATAAAATCACCGATTGTGCCACTTCTTCCTGGTAAAAAATTCTGCAATATTTCTATCCCGCCGCCTATTGCAATAATAATTACAAGGAACAATAAACCATTTTTACGGCTGCTTATAAAGAAACATGATAAGAATGCAAGCGCGGCATAAGCACCGCCATGAATGAATTTATCAAGATTATATTTTTCTGTGGGTGGAAGGTTAGGCAATAATGAACCGGCTATTATAAACACAACAGATAATAGCCAAATTATTATAGCAATTTTCTTCATATTATTTCTTTAGTAAGGGCTATTTGGGAACGAATATTGATAATAAAAAATCTGTGTAATTATACTATATACTCATTCTGATTAAAACTGCCAATTATATACTTCGTCTTTAAGAGTATAGCGTTTAGTTTTTGGATGTCTGCTTATTAATTACAATAAAACGAACACTTTATAACCCCTAAGACGTATAAATTTTGGGTTCCGTCATTGCGAGCGAAGCGTGGCAATCCATACGATCTAACAACAAACTGTACTTATGGTGAAATCGTATGGATTGCCACGCTTCGCTCGCAATGACGGATAGCCTTAATAGTACATCTATTTATCATATGTTTGCATAAGTCTTTCGCTTAAACTAGCACTGTTTTCCGCAATATCTACAAGGTTGGAATTTATATTTTTATAACTTACATGCTCTGTGGATTTATTTTTTTCAAAACTGGAGAAAAATACAATCGTTCCATACAAACGGTTAAAAATATATGTTATATTATCAAAAACAAAGCGTTTCAGCAAATTAGCTGCTTTTATGTTATCGTTATTAATATTTATTGCACCTGGTGTATTTATAACTTTTGTTTTAAGGCCACGCACACTTAAATACGCAAGTATCCCGCAGTTAAGGCCGAAACTGTGAATTATATCAACCCCATCATTCCTGTTTATGTATTTTCTGATTGAAACAGGAAGAAAAAGCTGGGAAAGATTGAAGTTGGCGCTGATAGGCAATTTATATATATGTATCCAGGGCACTTTGGATAAGGATAATTCCAAGGCTTCATCTATATCTATAGAAGAATAAATAACATGCACCTCATGACCGGCCTTGATGAAATCCATGCATATCTGCGCCAGTTTAAGCCTTTCTTCGCCTATATGGTTATCCAATATGAATAATATGCTATATGTTTTATCTTCAAGCATGGGGCTATTTAATAAGGGTGGTTTCTAAAACACGCTAGGCTCTGTTAACAGAGCCTAGCGTGTATAAAGTTTATCAATGCTTTGGTCAAAGAAATGAAATCACAAAATTAAGTGATTCCGTTAAATCAGCAAATGCCTTACTATTTAAGCCAATTAAAGCCTTATGCTTATTCCGCCAAGGTCTTCAAGCTCTTCAGTAACAAGCTCAAAAAGGTCGTTTTCGCTGGAATCTTTCCAGGTTCCATCATCTTCATCATAACCAAAGTGGCTTGCACCGCTAAGTGGTGAAGAAACCCATATTTCTGATGAGCTGCCATGTATGTTGATAAGGTATTTGCTACCATCTGGGAATTCTATGTTCAAAGAATCGCCAGTTGCATCAACATCCAGCTCGAATGAGCTATCAGCTTCTTCTATTGCATTTGCAATGTTTTTTAAAGTTTCTTCTGCTACTTCCAGAAAATCTGCGTTAGACATATCGTAATAAACTCTCTAAATATTTATGGTCCATGGTTCGATGTATAAACATAACCTTGCGCAAGATGTCAATACATCAAATCCTAATATAAAAAAAAATTTCTTTATACAATTGAAAACTGGCTTGTTTAAGGATATTAATAAAAAGACTTTTTTATAAAAAATGCAATAAGAAATATGCCTAGAAAAAAAATAAATCTTAAAAAAGGCAAAGGTAAGAAAAAAATGAGTGATTCCAGATCATCTCTAAAAAGACTTTTGTTTAGAACCATGTTCATGGCGGTGATATGGTTATCTATAGCTGTATTCGCAATAGTTGCCTATTATGCCTATACCCTGCCTGATGTAAGCAAAATCAATGAAAATATAAGGCAGCCTTCTATTACCCTGTACGATAGGGATAACAAGGTTATTGCCACAATCGGCGATCTTTATGGTGACTATGTAAAATTCCAGGATTTTCCAAAAACCCTTATAGATGCGGTAACTTCAACAGAAGACCGTAAATTTTTTAAACATTCCGGCGTGGATTTAGAAGGCATGGCACGGGCATTTTTTGTCAACACCGCAGCCGGGCGTGTTGTGCAAGGCGGAAGTACTATAACACAGCAGCTTGCAAAAATAGTTTATTTAAGCCATGAGCGTACTTTTAAACGCAAAATCCAGGAGCTTGCCCTGGCATTGTATCTGGAAAATAAATTCACGAAAGAACAGATACTCACTATGTATCTGAACCGTATATATACCGGCAGCGGCAATTATGGTATGGACGCTGCCGCGCAATCATATTTCGGAAAGAAAGTAAGCGAGATAAACTTAATGGAATCGGCCATACTTGCAGGCCTTATAAAAGCGCCAACACGCTATTCACCTGTCAATAACCCAGATTTAGCCCTGGGGCGCGCTGAGCAAGTGCTTATGAGCATGGTTGATAATGGGAAATTGAAAGAATCGGCGCTGCCTAAATCCGGAAAGTTGACTTATAATTTTCAGCCTGCAAGGGTGCGTGTGGCAAACAAAGCGCCATATTTCACGGACTGGATAAGGGAGCAACTGCCTGACTATATAGGCCAGTATACCAGCGGAAATATAGAAATCTATACTACCTTAGATACCAGGCTGCAAAAGCTTGCAGACGACGCGATTGAAAGAAGCTTAGCTGCTAACAGCACTGCCCATAAAGTAAGCCAGGGCGCAATGGTAGTGATGACACCTGAGGGTGAGGTATTGGCAATAACAGGCGGTAAATCTTATGCGGAAAGCCAGTTTAACCGTGCAACGCAGGCTTTACGCCAACCTGGCAGTGCTTTCAAGCTGTTTGTATATCTTGCCGCGCTTGAAAAAGGCTACGACCCTGACAGCATGATGGAAGATTCTCCGATAAAAATGCGTGGCTGGTCACCGGAAAATTACGATAATAAATATTTAGGGGAAGTATCACTTCGTGAGGCATTTTCCAAATCTATTAATACAATCGCAGTTAAGCTGGCTAAAGATGTGGGTATGAATAAAATCACCAGCATAGCTTATAAACTTGGCATAACAGCAGATATAAACAAGGATTTAAGTTCTGCGCTTGGTACATCGGAAGTGACATTAATGGAGCTTAGCAGTGCTTATGCCCATCTTGCCAATAACGGCAATTCGGTGTGGACACACGGTATAACAGAAGTAAAAACCAATGGCGTAGTTGCCTATAAACGCAAGAAATCCAGCAGTGAACGAGTGCTTAGTGAGGATGTAACGCAGCAAATGAACGATATGCTTGTGAATGTTGTAACATCAGGAACAGGAAAAAATGCAATCAGCGCTTTTGATGTGGCAGGAAAAACAGGCACAACCCAAAACTTGCGTGATGTTTGGTTTATCGGATTTACAAGCGATTATGTTGCCGGTGTGTGGATGGGAAATGATGATAATACATCAATGGATAAAATTGTAGGCGGAACACTGCCTGCAATTTTATGGAAGGAATTTATGCGTTCGGCCGAGGCAGGCAAGGCTCCTGGAGCTATTTCATCTTATGCAAAAGAGAATGCACCGGATGCCCCTAAAACCGAATCCAAAGAAAGTATTTGGGGCGGTATATTAAATACATTTTCACCGCAAAAGGACGCTGTAGAAGAGGCCCTTCCATGGAAGGAGCCGCTTCCATCTTCACAGCAGGAAACAGATGCAATCCAGGAAGAACCTGTGGCTCCACAAAGTGAATATCCTGTTACGGAAGATCAACTTCCTGCTGTAGAGCCTTCCCCTCAACCTGAGGCTCAACCTGAACCTGAAGCGATATTTGAGGAAGAAGCAGAGGAGCCACATTCAGAAGCACCGCAAGAAGAGCCGGAAGTTATATTCCAGGAGGAGCGTAGATAGTTTCGCTATTGCAAAAATAATCCAGAATGTAAATTGGCGTGCTAATAATCTCTTTCTGCGGAAACCAGCATACCGAGTATGGTGCGTTGCAGGTGGTTAACATTTAATGAGCCTGGGTGGATGGGATCGCCGCAGATTGCAACAATTTTCCTGCGGTAATTGCGAGGCATCCACTTAAATTTTGATTTAAGATATTTGCGGCTGAAAATACTATCCCACATGCCAATGATTATTATAGGATAAACCGGAACCGGGTCGCGTTCTACAATCCATTCAATGCCTGGTTTGAAACGGCCAAGATGCCCTGTATAAGTTAGCTGCCCCTCAGGGAATATTCCTACTAAATCTCCGCCTTCCAGGCCTTTTGAAATCTCATCAAGTGCATGTTCTACGCTTTCTTTTTTTGCAAGTATGGGTATGCCGCGGTTATAACGCATAAAGTAATTTACAACAGGCAGGTTGTAAATAAACTGGTCTATTAAAAACCTGACCGGACGTTTTTTGCAGGCTGCCTGTATTATTACCCCATCCAGGTAAGAAGCATGGTTGGCAATTAAAATTGCAGCACCATTTTGAGGAATTTTTTCAAAGCCGGAGAATTCTGTTTTATAAATTAATTTAATTAATAATGTTGCGCATGAGCGGTAAAAAACTTCTGGGTCGGCAGGAAAGATTTTCAAAGTTTATAACCTTTTTTGAAGTTGGAAGTAAACGATAATTCCTAACTTTATACAGTTACCAGGCTGGCAATATCTTTATTTACTTTTCCTGGTGTAAATTCAATAATTTCAAATGTTGCAACTTTTTCTATATAGAATGGGTCTTCGGTTATAATTTGTTCAATTTCACTGCGGGAATTAGCCGTAGCCAATATCACCCCGCCTTTAAGAGGGGTTTGCCTTCCTGATGCAATAAAGATATTTTTTGCAAAATAGCGGTCCAGGAATTCAAGATGCGCAGGGCGTAATGCATCTATAACTTCAATAGGCTTTATATAGGATAATATTATTACAAACATTTTTCACCTTCTTTTGTGTTTTTCATTTTCATTTTTGCGTCGTTATTCTTCGGATTAATAAAATTCACGTAGTAAGCCTACGCTAAAATTTTATTCCCCTCGAATGCCTAGCAGAAATGAAAAGCAAAAACACTATTTATAATATTTTTAACTTAAGAATGCCAAGCCATTACCTTCGTTTTTTTCTTTAAAAACTATAGGGCCATGACGAAATGGGGCATTCTTAAATTAAATTACTATATAAATTCACTATAATATTTATACCAAATTTTTACCAGATATTAAAATAAAAAAACCCGCTACTAACTGTAGCGGGGGTTATATTAACCGGAAATTTTTGTCTAACTGACTTTTCCATTTTTTACTTCTTGGTTATCCCTGATTTTGCACTCCGGGAAAATCTGCAACCATTAATCATAATGTACATGCTATTAATTAATAAAAGGTTAAAATCTTGTGATATTTTTAAAAAAATATTATTTTTTCACTAATATTGTACGGATTGCCACGCCTAATTAGCCAGTTGTAATAAATAATCCTGGTTTTCCTTGCTATTCCAATCAATTTCCCCGAGGATTTTAGCAACAACCCTGCCTTTTTTATCTATTACCAATGTGGTTGGTAGGGCCTGCAATTTAAACTGATGGAACGACTTGCCCCTCTCATCAAGAAAAATTGGCAGGTTCTTTATATTTTTATCATTGTAAAATTGTTTTATCTTTTCTATTCCGTTAATCTCTATTGATATGGGTACTATTACAATATCCTCACCTTCAAACGATCTTGCAAGCGCATCAAGTGCAGGCATTTCATTTTTACAAGGTGCGCACCATGTAGCCCAGAAATTAAGCAATACCACTTTACCTTTATAATCTTCTAAATTATTGGCAATATTTTCTTCGTCTGTGAAGGTAATATTAGCAGCATCCTCAAAAGGGGGTTGCAATTCAAATCTTTCAATTTCAGAAGCATTTGCAGATATTGCAAAGGATAGTATTGTAATTATTAAAATTCTTTTAAGCATATACCCTTTAAACATTTTTTAGTTGTTACTATTCATTGTTAATGATAATTTCAAATGCTTTTTTATAAATATAAAATTATTTGAATAATATGCGAAATACAAAGAAAGATAAAGCCAAATCAAACCAGATGTGGGGCGGGCATTTTGAATCCGGCCCATCGGAAATAATGCAGAGGATAAACCAATCAATAAGTTTTGACCAGAAATTATATGATCAGGATATAGAAGGCTCGATAGCCCATGCAACCATGCTCACAAAAAAGAAAATCCTCACTCCGGCTGAGGGCGAAAAAATAATAGATGGGCTGAAGCAGGTGAAAAAAGAAATCATCTCTGGTAAATTCAAATTTAAAGCCGAGCTTGAAGACATACACATGAATGTGGAAGCACGCCTTTCTGATTTAATTGGTGATGTTGCTGGAAAACTTCACACCGCTCGTTCACGTAACGACCAGGTGGCAACCGACTTCCGCCTCTATGTTAGGGATTGCTTTGATAATCTGGATTTAGCATTAAAGGAATTGCAAGCCGCGCTTATTAAGCGTGCTTCTGAGCATTATGATACTATCATGCCTGGCTTCACCCACTTGCAAACCGCGCAGCCCGTAACACTGGGTCATCATTTACTTGCTTATGTGGAAATGTTCGGGCGTGATAGAAGCCGCGCAACGGATGCGCGCGCGCGCATGAATGAATGCCCGCTTGGCGCTGCCGCCCTTGCAGGTACATCATTCCCCACAGATAGGAAAATAACCGCCAACCTGCTTGGCTTTGATTGCCCTACTTCAAATTCAATCGATTCAGTTTCCGATAGGGATTTTGCCATTGAATTTTTAAGCACAGCATCAATAGTTGCAATGCATCTATCCCGTTTTGCAGAAGAAATTGTTATATGGGCAACGGCAGATTTCAGCTTTATAAAATTATCAGATGCGTTTACTTCCGGCAGTTCCATAATGCCGCAGAAGCGTAACCCTGATGCAGCGGAACTGGTACGCGCAAAATCAGGGCGCATTTATGGCTCTCTCTTTGGCCTCCTTACCGTTATGAAAGGCCTTCCCCTTACCTACAGCAAAGATATGCAGGAAGATAAAGAGCCGGTATTTGATGTTGTGGATAATATCTCCCTGTGCATAGCTGCCATGAAAGGCATGGTGCTGGATATGAAGGTGAATAAGGATAAAATGAAGGAAGCTGCCGGACGTGGTTATTCTACCGCCACTGATTTGGCCGATTGGCTGGTGCAGAATTTAGGCATTCCATTCCGCCAGTGCCACCATATTACTGGGCGCATCGTAAGGCTTGCTGAAGAGCGCGGTTGCACGCTTTCCGAAATTCCTCTTGAGGATATGAAAAAAGTTGAACCCGGCATCACCAATGATGTTTATAATGTTCTCAGTGTTGAAAATTCAGTCGCCAGCCGCACCAGTTTTGGCGGCACTGCGCCTGCTAATGTAAAAAAAGCCGTTAAGGAAGCGCAGAAAAAATGGGGGATATAAGATAGTATATACTATAGCAATAAATAAAGATGGCTTGCTTCCGTAGTCACTTTGTTACACTCATCGCAATTGACGAAGGGACGAAGCGGTCATTATAAATGCTAAAATACTATTATATTTATGCCAAATCATTAAGCTTATTGCGTGAAGAGCAAAGGCCTTTATAAATTTGTTTTAATTTAGCTATTTCGGATACACCGAATTTGGGAATGGATGCTTCTTCAGAATCGCTATCCGCAATTATATTGCCGAATAAATCCCTTTTTAAATTATTTTCATTTACTTCTTTAAGCTCTATTTCATCGGGGGTAGGGGAGGTTTGGTTGCTTGCAGAATTTTTTGCATCTTTTAAGAACTTATGGACACCTTTGATTGTGTAGCCATTATCATAAAGTAATTCTTTTATAGTTTTTATTGTGGCAATGTCTTCAATGCGATAATAACGACGGCCACGGCGTTTTTGTGGAGTGATTTGGGTGAATTGGCTTTCCCAGAACCTGAGCACATGGGTGGCAACCCCGACATCACCAGCTACTTCACCAATTGTACGGAGCGCATCATGGTTTTTCTTCTCAGGCATGGCTAATTCCATGAGTTAAAGCCCTCCTGGAAACGGAGGGCGCTTAATTATTTTTCACCGTTAATACGTTTCTTCAGTATATTTGAAACATAGAAACTTACAACTTTCCTTGCTGTCACCGGCACTTCCTGTTTGGTTTTAGGATTTCTGCCGATACGCTCATTTTTCTTTTTTACTTTAAATGTGCCAAAAGATGAAATTTTCACTTCTTCTTCTTTTTCCATCCCGATGATAACTTCTTCAATTACAGCATCCACAAGATCAGCAGATTCCGCCCTGGAATAACCGAACTTCTTATATAGGGATTCAGCAAGGTAAGCCCTTGTTACTGTGTCGTTATCTTTGTTTACATCACTCATGTTAAAACCTTTACGTTAATATTTCTGTATCAAGTTGCATTCTTTAAGGTTGAATTCAATTTGATATTAATTTGTACACAACCTAACTATTTCATAATTATCCGTCAAGAACTTTAACGGAATAATTAAAGTTTTTCAAGTCCTTATAACTTAAAAATACATGAACCCCATGATAATCCACCACCAATTGCGGTTATAGCAACAATTTCGCCTTTTTTTATCGTATTTGAGGCTATGGCACTATCAAGTGCCAGTGGGATTGATGCTGCGGATGTATTAGCATGGTTACTTACTGTTTTTATTATTTTCTCATCAGCAAATCCAAGTTTACTGGCTAATGTATCAATTATGCGTATGTTTGCCTGGTGCGGAACCAGCCAATCTACTTCATGCTGCTCAATGCCGGATTTTTTTAGTAATTTTACCAGGCTGCTGCCCATTTTTTCAACGGCATGTTTGAATACTTCCTTGCCTAGCATTACTAATTTACCTGAAGTTCCGGTAGTTGTAACCCCGCCATTTGTATAAAGTATATCCCTGTAATCGCCATCAGAATTTAAATCGAAACCGATTATCCCCGAATTGCCGCTATTTGAGGCGCTGAGTACAATCGCGCCCGCGCCATCCCCGAATAAAATACATGTACCCCTATCGTTCCAATCAACAAGGGATGACATTTTATCTGCACCGATAACAAGCACATTCTTTGCAGAGCCTGATTTTATCATGCTGTCTGCAATCGAAATTGCATAAATAAACCCGGCGCAAACTGCCTGAACATCGAATGCGGCACCTTGTTTAATGCCAAGAAGTGATTGGGTTATTACCGCAGTTGCCGGAAAAGTTTTATCAGGGGTGGTGGTGGCAACTATTATAAGATCGATATCTGTATTTTGCAGGCCGGATTTTTCAATGGCAATCTTTCCTGCATTGGCTGCCATAGCGGATACATATTCAGTATCCCCTGCAATATGGCGCTGTTTAATTCCTGTACGCGAAACTATCCATTCATCACTGGTTTCAATAGCTTGTTCTAATTCTTTATTAGTCACAATCCGTGACGGAAGGTATGAGCCGGAGCCTGTAATTACAGATTGTATCATTGCTTAAACCTCGTCGTCTTCAAGGAAATCTTCTTCATCCATATCAGAATTTAAAGAAAGCTCTTCCTTGATTTTCTTGTTTATGTCTTTTTCAGCCAATTCATACGCAACACAAATTGCATTTGCAAAGCCGATAGCATCAGTTCCGCCGTGGCTTTTTACCGATATACCGTTTAATCCTAAGAACATTGCACCATTATGCATCCTTGGGTCAAGGAATTTAAAGGTTTTTTTAAGTGCGCTTTTCGCAAGCAAGCCGCCAAGCATAGCAAGTGGGGAGCTGCGGAAAGACTTTTTTATTGCATCAGCACAGATTCTTGCCGTGCCTTCTGCGGTTTTAAGGGCTATATTGCCTGTGAAACCATCAGTTACAACTACATCAACAGTGCCTTCAGCGATGTCGTCACCTTCTATATAGCCATAATAATTTATTGCATAATCGCCATCGGTAAGTTCTTTTGCGGCTGCTTTTACGGTTTCCGAGCCTTTATTATCTTCCGAGCCTACATTGAGCAAGCCAATTTTAGGTGAGGCGATATTTAATAATACTTTTGCAAAAGCATCGCCCATAAGGGCAAATTGCACCAGGTTTTCAGCGTTGCAATCAACATTCGCACCAAGGTCAAGCAGTACGCAGCGGCCTTTCCTGGTTNNTGGACGTAAGGCTAATTTGGACATAGCCATCAAAGCGCCGGTATTTCCTGCGGAAACTATCGCATCGGCTATGCCGTCTTTAACGGCATTTATGGCAAGGCGCATACTGGAATCCTTGCCTTTGCGCAAAGCCAGGGAAGGTTTTTCATCTGCGGAAATTACATTTGCCGTATGGAAAACATATGAGGCTGCTTTTAAAGCAGGCATATTATCAAGTATGGGCCTGATTTTCGCATCATCACCATATAGCTGAAAACTGATATTGCTGCATTTTGCGAGCGCAATTTCAGCTCCGCCAAGCACGGAAGCCGGGGCATTATCCCCGCCCATTACATCAAGGGCAATAGTTATTTTCTTTGAAGAGTTTATCACTTTCAAGTACCCTTCGGTAAAGATGGGTTGCCACTTGGGTGTTAGGGAATGGGTTATTGGTGATGGAAAGGAAGATATCCTGCTTCCCTATCACCTACTACCTAGTACCTATCACCTACCTAAAGAGTTTCAGCCGCAGTTTCATCTACGGAATCATTCTTATTTGCAATAACAACCTGCCTGTTGTTATAAGATCCGTCAACATTAATATGGTGAGGAAGCTTATAATCGCCTGTTATAGGATCGATAACAACATTCACTTTACCAAGTGCATGGTGTGAGCGGCGCATGTTACGTCTGGACTTCGTGGTTTTTCTTTTTGGAACTGCCATGTTTATTCTACCTTTTTCTTTGCTTTGAACGAAAACTTCTATTATATTTCAGAAATTATTTTATATTTATATTATATTACCTATATCTCTTTAAAAAGAGGTTTGCTCTTATAATATAATTTTTTTATTAAATCCAGTTAAAACAATGTTATGTTTAAAAATATCAATAAAAACCCAACTAAGTCTGTTAATAAGATGCATTTTTTAGTGTTAATGTGCTCATTTATTATGCTTTCTGCATGTATAAAGAACACTGATCTTGTAGGATATACTTTCAAAAATGAAAATCTTGACCAGATAAAGTTAGGAAGCACATCAGCGTATGTGCAGAATACTTTAGGTTCACCTTCGGTTACATCCGCTTATGGCGATAAAGTATGGTACTATATATCTACAGAGTATGAAAGTGTAGCATTCTTTGAACCAAAGATAAAAAACCAGAAGATTGTCGAAATAGCTTTTGATGATGCAGAAAAAATTACCGAGATAAAGCAATATTCCGCCAAAGATGCCAGGGATATAAAAATCAGCAGGGATAAAACTAGTGCTGGAGGTGCTGATATAGGTATTATGCAGCAATTGCTTGGGAATGTTGGCAGGTTTAATTCCGAACCTGGGCAAACTAAAATTACCAAGCCTAAAAATACGTCCAGGTAATAGGGCAAGAGCGCCCTAAAATTATATTTTTTATGACTTAACGCAAGTTAAGTACAGAAAATATATAGGCTGATAATATCAACCTCATTAATTAATTATTGAGGTTGATATGGATTCTGTACTTTTAGGCGCTGTTGTTACAACATTTTTAATTCTTACAACCGTTTTTACTTTGGCATTCCGCCACGCTGGGCAGATAGACAAAGAAAGGCATGTTAAATAGCATAGGCATTGCAATTTAATTTCCTACTGCTAAATAATCCCTTATAATCCAGATTCTTTATAGGGTGATATTTCATGGTATTATGGGCAGAAAAGGAAGAAATATTAGGGCTATTCAAGGAAACCCCGCTTTTTTCGGGGCTTACGATTGAAACGCAAAAAATCTTTGCAAATACTGCGGTTACGTGCTCTATTCCTAAAGGGCAAGTAATATATATGGAAGAAAATCATGCCGATTTTTTCTATATAATAAAAAAAGGCTGGGTTAAGTTATTTCGGGAAACATTCGATGGAACTGAAGCTGTTATAGATATTCTTAGCAGCTCACATATATTTGGTGAGTTTAGCATTTTTGATAATGGTATTTATTCCAGCAGCGCCCAGGCCGTTGAAGATTCAATATTAATATCACTTCCAACCAGCATCCTTAAAGAACAAATCGAAAAAGACCCTAAGCTTGCTTTTAATATGTTTGCTGTTATGTCGCGTTACCAGAGGCAGCAGGATAAGAAAATAGAGCACCTGACATTACAAACCACCTCACAGCGCATAGGTTGCTTCTTGCTCCGCCTATGCCCCCAGAACCAGAAAACTGATATTGTTATACAACTTCCTTACGACAAAATATTGCTCGCGTCGCGTCTTGGTATGAAGCCGGAGAGCTTTTCCAGATCCCTTAATATTTTACGGGATAAAACCGGCATACGTATTAGCGGCGCAAGGGTGGAAATAGATTCCATTAGCCAACTTACTGATTTTTCCTGTAAGGGCTGCTCTTCTTCTTATCCATGTGAGGATATATAGTCATTTTACTTTAGAATTCCCCATTCGCAATTTTGGCGTATAATGGGTAATTATTAAATAGAATTACTATATAAGAAATTACAGATTTTCCAGGTCAGCGGGTAGCGTTGCTGCCCATTTTGTTATATCCCCGGCACCAAGGCACACCACAATATCACCTGGCCGCGCTAAATCTTTAATAATCCTTGCTAAATTTCCAGGCGAAAGCAACGGGTAAACCTCTGCTTTCCCAGCCTTTTTTATTCCGGCAATAAGGTTATCACGGTTGATGCCTTCTATAGGTTCTTCACCGGCTTTATAAATATCTGAAACTATTACAATATCAGCATCATCGAAACATGTGCAGAAATCTTCAAATAAATCCCTTACGCGTGTAAACCTGTGCGGCTGTAATACAGCTATTACTTTGCCTTTGCCAGTTGGTACAACCTGCTTTGCAGTTTTGAGTGTTGCAGCTACTTCTTTTGGGTGATGGCCATAATCATCGATTATTTTTATGCCGTTTACCTCGCCGGTTTTAGTAAAGCGGCGTTTAATGCCTTTAAAATTATAAAAAGCATTACAGATTTCTTCATCGCTAAAGCCAAGCTCAACTGCGATAGAAATTGCAGCAAGGGAGTTAAGTACGTTATGGATACCAGGCATAGAAAGGTAAACATTTTGAATAACCCGGTCTTTATCAGGTGAAATGCCGGAAATACGCACATCATATTTACTGCCGCCAGGCTCAGCACTAATATTTTCAGCTTTTATGTTGGCATCTACAGAATCAATACCATAGGTTATGAGCTTACGGTCTGTAACTTTTTTCCATAAATCACGCACTTCCGCGTGGTCGATGCACAACACCCCAAAGCCATAAAAAGGTATATTTTCAATAAAATCCCTGAAGGCTTTACGCAAAACATCAAATGAACCGTTATAATTTTCTAAATGCTCAGGATCAATATTGGTAATGATTGCAATAGCGGCAGGAAGTTTCAGGAATGTGCCATCTGATTCATCTGCTTCAGCTATCAGCCAATCGCCGCTGCCAAGATGGGCGTTACTGCCATAGAAATTTATTATACCGCCATTAATTACTGTAGGGTCAAGCTTTGCTGCATCAAATACGGAAGTTACCATTGTAGTAGTAGTGGTTTTGCCATGGGTTCCGGCAACGGCAACGCAGGTTTTAAGGCGCATAAGCTCTGCAAGCATTTCAGCGCGCTTTATGATTGGTATATTATTTTTACGCGCTGCTATTATTTCCGGGTTGGAATCTTTTACCGCTGAAGATTTTACAATTACCGCAGCACCTTCAATATTTTGTTCTGCCTGCCCAATAATAACTTTTATACCAATGGCAATAAGATGCTCAGTTACATAACTTCCGGCAGCATCGGAGCCTTGCACCTTATAGCCTAAATTATGCAGTATTTCAGCGATGCCGCTCATACCTATTCCGCCAATGCCAATAAAATGGATTATTCCTACATCAAGTGAAAATTGTTTTTGTGTTTTAAGTGTAGCCATTTTTATCCCTGGTGATTTGGTAATTTTAATTAGGCTTTGTTAGTAAAGTTTTTTTATAGAATATTTTTATGTATTTTATAGTAAAAACTAAATCTATCTCTTTATAATAGCGGTACTATTTTAAATAATAGGTTTAGTTTGCAGCCAAAAACACACAAAAGTCAATCATGAACAAATTTTACCAGACAAACCCAAGTAGTATAGAAGTTTTATAGGGGAAACTGCTGGTTTGCGCAAAGGAAATATTAAGATTTTTGTGTAACGTAACTGTTAATTGTTGGCTGGGAAATAAAATATCAAAACTACAGACCATTAACTGTTTGTTAATCAAATGGTATTAATGTCAGGCCTATGTCGATGAAAATTTAAACAAGAATTGAGTAGGGTGATACGTTATGAAAGTTTTAATATTTGCTATATTACTGGTGGTTGCGGGGGCATTTCCTGCAATATCTGAAGAGCAAAATGTTTCAGAATCTTATCTGCCTACAGAGTTTTCCGGATATATTGTTTATGAGGGGGTAAATAGCCAGGGTGAGAAAGTTCACATGCGTAAACCTGTCAGATATAAATTATATAATGGCGAAGTTCCTGAAGATAATGACCGTGGTTATGAATATAGAAATTACCGTATGGAATATGAAAAGGAAAAAGAAGAGCAGGGAGATGCCAGCGAACGTAATAATATAAATAGCGCCGCTAATTACCCGATTTATTTTAATGAATAGTATAAGACCTTTGCATAATGGGATTTTTGGTTATTTCGTCGTCACGTCCGTCCTTTATTAGGTTCCGGGATGACAATTACGAAAATCTCAACGAAACCTAGTGCACCCTCGCGGGAACACGTGTAAAAATCTATCTTTTAGGTGAAATCCCTATGATACAACAAAAAATATACGGAATCACTACAGAATTGATTTCAGGAAATGCTATATATAATTCTGTAACTCCCTATGGCCGGAAGGAAGGCAGTGGCAATTTATGTGTGCCCCGCCTTGCTTTTTGTGGTTCGGTTTGACTGGAGGATGGGTGAGTGTCTTCTGTCAAAACCGTCTTTGCTGCATCGCCAGAAGAACCGGCAATTTCCAGCTCTTTTATGTTATTTTCAGCTTTCTCATAATAAACCGGGCTGGAAGATATAGCCTTGCTTAAATAGCTCCAGGCAAGTTTTTTATCTGATGCGATTTTTGCATAAAAACCAAGGTTATTATAAACCGCAGGCTCTGGTAGATTCTTACGCAAAATAGCTTCAGCTTCATCCATTTTACCTGATATGCCATATATTAAAGCCAGGTTATTTTCCAATCTTTTCTTCCTTGCATCGCTATCTGACAAAGAACTGATTGCCTTCCTTAATAACGCGGCCCCTTTTTCATGCTTGCCGCCCAAAGCAATGCTAAGTGCAATATTATTTATAATGCTTGGGTTATCTTTACTGAGTTCCATTGCCATATTATAATATGATATAGCCTCCTCATCCCTTCCATTTATCGAATGAATCACCCCAATTGCATTTATGGTACGCCAGCGGGAAACATCCTTGGTAATTACAATATTAAACTGTTCCAGCGCATTTATAAAATCAGCATCTTGCAGATATACCAATCCTTTACCTTCTATCGCCGCTAAATTATCCTTATCCTGCTTTATTAATTTGTCATATTGGATATGGGCTTTGCTTGCAAGCCCTGATAACCTTAGCGATTCGGCATAATAAAATAAATAATCATTATTAGATGGCTCTTTTTCAGCTAATTTTTCATAAAGACCGGATGCTTTTGTATAATCGCCATTTTTAAATGATTCAGATGCGTTAGTTTTTATATCCTCACTTGCCATGCCGGAAGCGTTTCCAGTAAGTTGATGTTGTGCACATGATGAAATAACCAGGCAAGTTGCTAACAGAAAGAATCGGAAATTACGATTTAGTAACATAAACTTACCTGATTATAATATATATTGCTTTATGATTTTGTTTTTTTACGTCATTGCGCGTGGATTACCACACCACTTCGTGGTTCACAATGATGAATGGCTCTTACTATAGATACAATGAACTATAGCAAAAAAGATTGCAATCACAATCAGTATAGTTAGCCTATGGCAGGTTTATGTATTTCTGCTATTATTCCATGTAAAGCGGATAATCCTTTGGATCAAGATAGGTGTTATCATCGTCAGGGTTATATCTTGGGAATTTGCCGTAGTTTGAATCTTCATTATCACTAATTGGCGGTAAGATAACAGTTCCTGGGGGATATTGGTATTTATAAACCTTTTGCGGTGTATTTGTCTTTGCTTTACGCACCTTTGGAGAGGAATATTCGTTATCGTTATCCTCGTATGGGTTTACTGCGTTTTTCCTGACCTGCTCACGCCAATCTTTAGCAAGTGTATCTGTTATATATTTACTATCTGTTGCTTGTGTCTGTGGATTCTGCGCACAAGAAGGTAGTAACAGCACCGCCGCAGCAAGCAGACAAGTTCTGAACAAGGAAATACAAGAATATTTTTCTTTAGGAGCGAAGCTCATAGTTACTAAACAACAAAAATTCAACCGGATATTTTTCTTGCTTACTATATGGGCGAATTAATCTAAAAAATCCAGTAGTATTATAAAAAAAATTCACAACCCACTGCTATTTATTATGAATATGACAATTTAGAAAGGTGAAATACTTTATTTTTATAACAGCTTTATTCCTAAAGACCTGTGAATAATGAAGATTTCTTGGGCGGAACCTAATGCGCCTGCGCGGGGACACGCGCTCTATTCGCAATCTAGGTGTATGATTATAGTAAATTTGATTTTATTTGCGTAGGAAACCATGAGCTAAGTTTACAATAATGTTACTTAATAATTAGCTATCTTACACCAAAAATGCGAATATGGCACGTTTCCCCGCGAAGGC